>NZ_LZZL01000065.1:0-36736 GCF_002006495.1 Clostridium sp. BL-8 | reverse complement strand
TGTTCTACATTTGCTGTGTCTAAAAAAAATCTCATTTCTCTAACATCTCCTCTTTGCATTTAGTTAAAAAGTACCAGTTAATCTTTCATATATAAAAGGTTCACCTTAAATCCGGAGTTCCAATCAGAAATTTAAGGTTTCCCTGTTATAAGCTTATTACTCAAACTTTAAAAATATATTTTTAAAATTTATTTAATAAGTTTTGAAATCAATAGAGCAGCTTCTACCACTCTATTATTTAATTTCTAAAAATTCTTCAATAGGCAGCATTGCTGCTCCCATCAAATATGATTCCTTAAAGCTTGCCACACTAATGCTACAACTATTTTCATCTGTGAACAAATTATCCTTATATACTACTTTTTTCAGAATATCTATCTTATCTGTCAGTAAATTGTTAATATCTCCACCTATAATTATGCTATTAGGATCCAATAACATGATTAAATTTGATATTCCAATTCCTAATATTTTTAAATATTTATCTAATACCTCTTTAGTTGCTAAATCATCTTTCATATATAATTCTTCAAATTCATCTATATCTGAAATATCCTCTAAAGATATTTCATTGTAACTATCTATCAATGCATTCATTGATGTATATGCTTCTAAACATCCTTTAGCTCCACACTTGCATTTCTTTCCGTCTATAGATACCTTTATGTGACCAAACTCTCCTGAAGAATTATTTTCTCCCCTATATATCTTTCTATTTATAATTATTCCAAGGCCTAATCCGTCTGTTATTGACACATAAAGTAAATTTTCCAGCATGCCTTTCCTGTTTAAAAATTCATAATACGCTGACAGATTAGCCTCATTGTCTACATATACAGGCACATTTAGATATTCAAACTTTTCCTTCAAGTTAAAATCTTTGGCTTCAAGAAGATATGAATATTTTATTATTCCTTCATTAAAATCTACAGTTCCAGGTAGTGAAAATCCAACCCCAAGCAGATTTTCAGAATTCAAATCATATTTTTTCATAATCAAATCTATATTTTTCTTAATTATTGATATCATATTTTCTATTCCGTTATTCTTATGTCTTATTCTTAGATTTTCAATAATTTTTTTCTTTAAATTAACTAAGGTTATTTTAATATGACTTGGGGTTAATGCAACTCCAATTGAATATCTACAATTTTCATTTAATTTAATTGCAATTGCTTTTCTCCCTCCTGTAGATTCTAAAGATCTCACATCCTCTACAATTCCTTCATTTTTTAGTTCATTAATGTTAGTAGAGACTGTAGTTATACTTATATCCAATATTCTTGAAATATCCAATTTAGCAATTTCATTTTTTTCTAATAATAATGCTATTATTTTTTTTCTATTACTTTCTTTTATTTTACTATGATTTACCTCTATCAAATTTTGTAATGCTCCTCTCATCTATCTATGAATAATAGTAGCTTTCTTAAATAATAACATTATTCTTATTCTTATTAAAGTATTGATAACTAGCTATAGATATCACAAGTTTTTTAGTCTAAAATCAATATTTAGTAAACTACATACTATTACACTATAAATTAGATGCCTAACATAATCCCTTCTTATATATCTTTAATTTTAGGATAAGCTGAATTATATGTTTCATATACCTTAGAATACAACTCTTTTAATTCTGGATTTGGTTCTACTTTTTCATTTCCCTTTACAATTTTATTACAAGCATCTTCAACTGAATCATATATTCCAGCTCCAACTCCTGCAAGAATTGCTACACCAAGTGCTCCACCTTCTGATGCTTTTACTGTAGTTAATGAATAACCAAAAATATCAGCTAATATTTGTCTCCATATACTACTTTCTGCGCCGCCTCCGCTTACTCTTATCTCCTTAATATCTACATTCATATTCTCAATAATATCAAGGCAATTCTTTAAGCTAAAGCTAACTCCTTCTAATATACTACGTGTAAAATCATCATGATTATTTATAAGTGATACTCCCAAAAAAGCTCCTTTAACATTAGGATCTATATGAGGTGTTCTTTCTCCCATAAGATAAGGTAAATAAACGATTCCATTAGATCCTGGTTTAGATCGTGCTGCTCTTTCAGTTAATATATCATATATATCAATTCCTGATTTCTCGCTTTCTTCAACCTCTTTTGCACAAAATGTTCTTTTAAACCAATTTAATGAAAGACCTGCCCCTTGAGTAACTCCCATTACGTGCCATTTATTAGGTACTGCATGGCAAAGGGTATGAACTCTTCCCTTTTCATCAAACCTAGGTGTATCAGTTGCTGCAAATACTACTCCTGAAGTACCTATCGTTGTTGATATTATTCCTTCACTTACTATTCCATTTCCTATTGCTCCAGCTGCTTGATCTCCAGCCCCACCAACAACAGGTGTATCTATTGCTAAGTTTGTAAGTTCTGCTGCCTCTTTAGTAACATGGCCGCTGACAACAACTGATTCATAAACATCTGCTAATATATTCTTATCAATATTTAAATCATTAAGTAATTCTGTGCTCCAGTCTCTAGTGTTTATATCAAGCATTTGCATACCGCTAGCATCTGAAACTTCCGTTGCGAAAACATTTGTTAACTTAAATCTTATATAATCCTTTGGAAGAAGTATTTTATATATTTTTTCATAATTATCTGGCTCATTATTTCTGACCCATAGAAGCTTTGAAAGAGTAAAACCAGTTAAAGCCGGATTACCTGTTATTTTAATTAATCTCTCTTTTCCTATAATCTCTGTCATGTATTCGCACTCTTTTTCTGTTCTTTGGTCACACCAGATTATAGAATTTCTAATCACTTTACAATCTTTATCCATTAGAACAAGACCATGCATCTGTCCGCTTAATCCAATGCCTTTAATTTCGGAAGCTTGTACACCACTTTTTTCAATAACATCCCTTATTCCTTTGACACACGCCTGCCACCAATCTTCAGGATTTTGTTCAGCCCACCCTACTTGTGGTTGAAATAAATCATATCCGTGTGTCGCAGTTTTTATAGTTTTCCCTTCTTCATTAAACAAAGCTGTTTTAGTTCCTGATGTTCCAATATCCAAGCCTAGTAAATATCTCATATTAAACCTCCATTCCTATACTAATATCTTATTTTATTTAAAAACAAAACATTCTACCTATGATTTTAAATAACTTTTTAAATGTATTTTAATAAGTTAATTGTATCTTGTTTTTTAACACTAGTCAATATATTTTAGTAAACTTTTTCATTTAGTTGATTACATTATTTTTAAGCATCAATCTTCCTTGCTCATACCCCATTATCAAGATTAACTTAACAAGATAAAAAGTGCCATATAGATTAATCTATACGACACTTTTTTATAATAGAACTTATTAAGTCATATATAATGTACTAAGTTTATTATATATGATTTGCAACCTCATATGCATCCCAGATACCATACATGATATTGGAAACCTTACGTGCATCTCCTAAAAGATAAATTTCTGGAATTTCAAATTCTAATTCTTTGTATAAAGAATTTTCTTCTTTATATCCTACAGAAAGAATCACTGAATCACATTTAATCTTTTCTATTCCATCTTTTGTCTCTATTTCTAGAGCTCCATCTTTATATGCTTTAACCTTTGAATCTACCTTAACCTCAATACCATTAAACGGTACTAATTTTTCAAGCATTTCACTGTTTGCAGAACATAAAGGTCCATTTAAAGCAAGAATTTTATGCAATGCTTCTACTATTGTAACCTTTTTACCTTTTTTAGCAAGATCAAGTGCTAATTCACAGCCAACTAATCCGCCTCCAACTACAACAGTATTATTTCCAGGCTTCTTCTTTCCAAGTAGTACTTCTGCTGCTGTAAATACTTTATCATCATCTCCAAGTGAGAATACTTTTGGAGTAGATCCAGTAGCCATTATTACAGCATCAGCATTAGACTTTAATACTTGCTCCTTTGTTACTTCACTATTTAAATGTACCTCAACCTTTAATTCTTCTAATGTATGAGCATACCAAGCAGCTAAAGCAATATCATCTTCTTTAAAGTCTGGTGCTCCACCTGGAATAAGATTTCCACCTAACTTATCATTCTTTTCATAAAGAACTGGTTCATGACCTCTAAGTGCTAAAACTCTTGCTGCTTCACAGCCTGCAACGCCACCACCAACTATTAAAACTTTTTTCTTCTTAATCACTGGTGTTAACGCATTATCTTTTTCCCTACATGCTTGAGGATTTACTGCACAGTTAAGCAATGAATAATGTTGAACACGTCCCATACAGCCTTCTTGACATGAGATACATGGTCTAATAGACTTATCTCTATTGCTTCTTAACTTATTTACATAGTCTGGGTCTGCAAGTAGTGGTCTTCCAAGACTTATAATGTCACATGTACCATTCTCAACAGCTTCAAGAGCCATATCTGGATCATCCATTCTTCCTGCACATATAATAGGTACATCAACAGTTTCTTTCATCAACTTAGCATATGGTCTGTATAGTCCTTTTTCTTGATACATTGGAGGGTGACTCCACCACCATGAATCATAAGACCCAACATCTGTATCTAATGAATCATATCCATATGATACAAGTAGCTTTGCTGCTTCAATTCCTTCTTCTAAATCTCTTCCTTTTTCAGTAAATTCTTCACCTGGAAGCGCTCCATCTCTTAAATCTTTTATAAAACTCTTTGGAGAATATCTAAGAGTTACTGGGAAATCTTCTCCACATCTATTTTTAATTTCTTCAATTATTTCACGTGCAAAACGAAGTCTGTTTTCTAAGCTTCCGCCATATTCATCAGTTCTATGATTAAATAATGAAATAGCAAATTGGTCTATAAGATATCCTTCATGAACGGCATGAATTTGAACTCCGTCAAAACCAGCTCTTTTTGCATTATAAGCTCCATCTCCAAACTTTTTAACTATAGCCTTAATTTCTTCAACTTTAAGTTCACGGCAAGTCTTATCAAGCCATCTATGTTGAATTGGTGATGGTGCAACTGGAGGAAATTCTCCAAGATTAGTTGGTATAGTAACTCTACCAAAACCACCTGACATTTGTAAAAATACCTTTGCATTATATGCATGTATTCTTTCTGTCATTTCTCTTCCTGTTCTAACAAATTGTACTGGGTTGTGTGTTGGACATGGAACATTTGGCATACCATGTTCCTCAACTTCATTATCTACAAAAGTAACCCCTGTAATAATTAAGCCAGTACCACCTTTTGCTCTTTCAGTATAATAATCAATTCCTCTTTGATTAAAACCGCCTTCACTATCAGCTAACCCAAGTGGTCCCATTGGGGCCAATGCAAAACGGTTTTTTATTTCACATTTACCAATCATAACTGGTTCAAATAGCTTTTTGTACTTATTCATACACATCCTCCTAATATAAATACTTAATCGTTAACCATTTAACAAACATATACCTGCTAATGTAATGTTGCCACCAATATTATTATAATATTCAGAAAACAATCATGTCAATATTTACATGTTTGTTTTTTCATAACATATTTCAATTTATATCTAATCATGATAAAATAACCTTATAAAACTAGCGAGGTGCTAAAGATATATGAGAACTTTAAAATATGCAATTTTAGGGCTTGTTAATAGAAATCCTTTAACAGGATACGATATAACCAAAGCCTTTAATGAAGGCTTAGTAGAATTTTGGTATGCCAAGCATAGTCAAATCTATCCTGAACTAAAAAAACTGACAGATGAGGAGCTTATATCATACGAGACAGTTATACAGGGTGAAAAATTAGAAAAAAAACTATATACGATAACTGAAAAAGGGAAAAAAAGTCTGCAAAAATGGCTTGTAAAGGATGAACCTTTAGAGGCAACTCCTAAAGATATATTTAGGCTTAAGGCTTATTTCTGCGATGAAATGGATAATGCTACTCTATTAAAGCAGTTTGAAAGTGCACTGAATAAACATTCTGAAAGATTAGAATATCTAGAAAGTTCTATGGAAGAACTTCTAAAAAACAAGGATGTTTCCAAAGCCTCTTCTCCAAATTTTGGAGATTATATTATTTTGAATGGTGCTATTATGAGAGAGAAAAGTTATATAGATTGGCTTAATGATTGTATACAAAAAATAACTCAAAAAAAGTAGGAACATTATGTTGTTCTTACTTTTTTTCTATAATAACTAAAACTGATGCTTCCTTTGTATATTCTAATTAAAATTATTAAACAAATACAATTATTGAAAGTATTTTCCAAGTGAGCTATTATAATCATATAAACAATATCTTTTCATGCAAACTAACTTAACCATTATATAATCAAGGGGTGCAAAAATGAAATATTTAGTTTTGGATATTGGCGGTAGTGCTATTAAATATGCACTTATGACCGAAGATTTAAATTTTATTGAAAAGGGAAAGAAGCCAACACCTGTTGACAACATTGAAAGTTTCATAGATGTAATTGGCAAAATATATGATGAGTACAAAAGCGAAATAGTTGGGATGCCAATAAGTATGCCTGGAATTTTAGATAGTGAAAGGGGTTATGCTTATACTGGCGGATTTTTAAAATATAATAATGAAAAAGAGATTGTTAAAATACTAGAAGAAAGATGTCCTACTAAAATAACAGTAGAAAATGATGGAAAATGTGCAGCATTAGCGGAAGCTTGGAAGGGTAGCTTGAAAGACTTTAATGATGGCGTTGTTATAGTACTTGGAACTGGTATAGGTGGCGGAATTATAAAAGATAAAAAAATCTATAAAGGTAAAAATTTTTTTGCAGGCGAATTTAGTTTTATAACCGCTAATATTTATGACCCAGAAAATGACGAAAGTTACTGGGCAGCAATAAATGGATCTAAAGGATTAATAAATTCTGCTTCGAAAATAAAAAATATACCTGAACAAGAATTGGATGGATATAAGATATTTGAATATGCAAATGCTGGAGATAAAGATATGATTAAAGTATTAGACGATTTCACCTATAAATTAGCAGTTCAAATATTTAATCTCCAATGCATTTTAGATCCAGAAGCATTTGCAATTGGTGGTGGAATAAGTAGTCAGGATATTTTAATCGATTATATAAAAAAGAATGTAGATAAATATCATGAACACTTTAAGCTTCATATTCCTAAGCCACACGTTGTTAGATGTAAATTCAGAAATGATTCTAATCTTATAGGCGCTTTATATAATTTTTTGATTCACAATTCAAATAGTTAAGGCACATAAAAATAAAAAAGGACTCTTAATGTTATAACTATTAAAATACTTAAATTATTTTCCTTAAAATTCAGTTATTTTCTTAGGAGTCTCATTTTTATTTATATTCATTAAAGTTAAGTATGGCTTTTAGCCAAATATTTTATTAAAAATCTATTGCTCATTTGTTTTTAACTTATAATCCCTAGGTGTCATCCCAAATTTACTTTTAAATATTTTATAAAAGTATGTTGGATTTTCATATCCCACCAAATCCATTATTTGAGCAATAGAATAATTGGTTGATTTAATTAATTCAATAGCCTTGCTTAACTTTCTTTCCTGTAGTAATTCCTTAAATGTCATTTTAGTATGCTTTTTTATTAATTTACTAAGTTTATAATCCGGCTGCTTTAGATTTTCCGCTAACTCTAAAAGAGTTCCTTTGCCATAAAATTCATCGATGTATTTAAGGCTTTGAATTATTAACAGCTTCTCATAATTATCCACAGAATATGCTTCTATATCCTGTGAATTCTTTATTAACTCTACTAATAATAGTCCAACTAAGAGCTTTATTGTTGCTTTTTTCATTATTGAGGAAGTATATATTTCTATTATTATTCTTTCTAATAAATCCTGTATATCTTTTCTTTCTGAAACTTTAAAATATAGATATTCTCCTTCATCATAATTTGTATATAATGTAGTCAATAGAAATTTACTTATAATATTCTCATTACCTAAAAGCGTTATTATGTAGTCAAAAAATTCTGGCCTAATTATAAAATTAATTATTATATCTTCTTTCTTTGATGCCTTAATTTCATGAGTTATATATTGATTTAAAAAAATCAATTCTCCCTTTTGCAACGTTATTTCTTTATTATCAATTACTTGAGTTAATTTTCCTTGATAAATATAATTAAATTCAATGTAATTATGCTTGTGACTTGGAAAATTAATAAATCGTGTATGTTTTCTAATATTTATTAACTCCCCACTTGGCAATAACTTATTACTATCAATGATAAATTTTCCTTCATCCGTATAAATACTCTTATTCACTGAATTCTCTCCACTTATAATCTTTAATTCTTCATCTGTAAGTTCTATGAGTTTATCATGAATTTCCTTCAGCATAAGCTACGCCTCCTCATATTATTGTAAATAAATAATATTTATATTATACAACTTCTATATACAAAAGTTAATTATCCCTTATAATCACCTAAATTAATACCTACTTTATTAACCTCATATATTTAAACCAAATAAAAAGAATATAGCCATGTACTTATATCTCCTCATGCTATATCCTCTCCATATTAATAAACTTAAATAAGACACAATCAAATAAATAATAAGTCCATTTGCCTAAATATTTTTAATTATGCCTTGCTACTAATTATTTATACACTCACTCAAAAATTCAAATCCTTCTTTTATAGTTCTATGCTTTAATAACTTTACATCAGATTTAGATATCTTATAAATAAGTTGAACACAATATCCTATTCCAAATGCAGTTACTAATGTTCCAATTCCAACAAATCCCCCTAGGATCCATCCTATGATTAAAGCACTCATTTCTATGCAAAATCTTATTATACTTATTGGCTTTCCTGTACGTTTTACTAATGCAATCATAAGTCCATCTCTAGGCCCGCAGCCCATTTCACATCCTATATAGAGATAACTGCCTATTGCTGATGCAAACAAACTAGCTATCATCATTAATATTCCTGAAAATAAATTATTACAAACCGGGATTATTTTCATATACATTATAAGATCTATGAAGCATCCTATTATTATCATATTTGCTATAGTTCCAAGCCCTACCTTTACTCCAAGCAAACTAGCAATTACTACTATAACCACTCCAACTATGATGCTTGCTTGTCCCATAGTTATACTTGTTACATTGGTCAATCCTTGATGGAATACATCCCAAGGACTTAGTCCTAAATTTGAATTAAGGGCCAATACAGTTCCACTTGCGCACAAAAAAAAGCCAACTAGTAATTTAAGTACAAGACTAAATAATTTTTTCATAATTCCCCTTTTCTCCTGTAGTTTATTTTTCACCATATAATTCTCCGCATAAAAAACAGCTACAGATTATTTCTTCAATTATTAGTCAGTTTACCTCAATCTAGTGAAAAACTCAATTTGCTTTTACTTATAAAGCGTTAATATAAAGCGTATACATGTCTTTTTATATCACTGTATTTCCTGTTGATGAAATTTTTTAAAAAAGTTTTCCCTTTTTAATTTTTACACAATAACTTCTGACTGCTTTTCTTTTTTTACTCTATAAACCAAGAATATTCCATAGCAAACTAATATTAGAGCTGCTAATATCTTAACATCAAATATATTTTCTCCTAAAAATATAGCTGACAATAATGTTCCAAAAACAGGTATTAAAAAATTAAATACCGATATTATTCCAACTTTATTATATTTTAATAGTTGAGTCCATAAAGTAAATGCTACTGAAGACAATAATGCCATATATATTAAAAGTGATGTGGATTTTATTGTAAATCCTTCTAAACTTCCACCTAAGGCAAATCCTAAGATTATAAGGACAATTCCTCCTATAAACAATTGAAATCCAGTAACTATTGACGGTTCCTGTGCTTGAGTTATTTTCTTACCATATATGGCTGAAACAGCAAAAATTATTGCTGCAAGCAATATAAAGCCTTCTCCTTGAAACGTAATATTTCCACCTAGTGATTCTCCATTCAAATTAACTATTATTACACCCAAAAAACCTATTAAGCATCCTGCTATTTTGTTAAAATTAAGCTTATCATTTTTATAAAGGAAATGTGCTAAGATTATGCTTACAAATGTTCCTGTTCCATTTATTATAGAGCCTCTTACCCCTGTAGTATATGACATTCCAACATAAAAAAATATGTACTGAAGAGTAGTTTGCGTTAATCCGAGTAATGTTATCTGTCCAAATTGACTTTTAGTAAATTTTATTCCTCTTCTATTTTTAACAAGCTCAAATAATAATATAAATAGTCCTGCAAGAGTAAATCTATACCCTGCAAAAACTAATTTTCCTCCTACATCTACTACATTAAATAATGAATATCCGATCTTTATAGCCGGGTAAGCACTTCCCCACAAAAGGCAGCATAATGCTGCGAAAAATACAATATTCCTTCTATTAGTATAAAATTTAGTATTATCCATATTTCAATTTTTCTCCCTGATTTTTGTTCAAAACTATTTTAATATTGCTGCTTCTTTTATCTCATCTATAATCTTCATAACACGAATTGATTCGTCTAAAGATAAATAATCACTTTGTATTCTATCCGCCTTTAAGCAATTATGAACTTCTTTAATTTCTGCATACATATCATCAAATTCTAATTCTTTTTCAATTGTATAAGACTCACTTTCATTTAAATAAACCTTGGCTTTATCAGGCCTATTATACATGGGAACTTCTATGTAACCTTTTGTTCCTTTAATTATAGCAGTTCTTTCCTTATCTCTGTCCATCGCTCCTTCTATAGTTCCTATTGTTCCATTTCTAAATGTTAATACAGCTTTAAAATAAGAATCTACTCCTGCCTCATTAAGCTTCATACTAGAAGTGACATTCTCAACTTCAGAATCAGTCATATCCATAACAAAGGATAATGGATAGATTCCAACATCTAACAATGCTCCGCCTTGATTTTTATCCAGCAAATAAGATCCTTCTTTTATATTAGTAACATGATTGCAGAAATTAGCTTCAACAGCTGCAATTTCACCAATTTCCCCACTTTCTATTATCTTCTTAATGTCCTGAATTAACGGTATGAATCTAGTCTTCATTGCTTCCATAAAAAATGTATTATTTAATATGGCCTCTTCCTTTATTTCTTCCATTTCTTTTGAATTTAATCCTACAGGCTTTTCACATAGTACAGCTTTCTTATGCCTTAGAGCTTTTATTGACCAATACTTGTGCAAACCATGAGGAAGTGCAATGTAGACCGCATCCAGCTCTTCATCATTTAATAATTCATCGTAATCTTCATAAATTTTTTCACACTTATATTTTTCATAGAATGTATCACGTTTTTCTTTTGTTCTAGATGCAATAGCATATAACCTACCTTCATCTGAGTAAGATAAGCTTTTTGCAAAACGTGCAGCTATATTTCCAAGACCTATAATTCCCCACTTAACCATAACTTCCTCCTTTAATTTTTCATTATCCATAACTTGGTTACATCTTTTTTATTCTACTTATATTATATTGTAATACGGATATATAACAAGCCTTAATCAGTTTACAGTTAAAAATGAGAAACTGTGATCTTCATCATTCATTGCTCACATGATACCAATAAATAGTACCAATTGTATATTATTCATTATCACTTTATTCGTCTTTAGCTTAAATTTAATCAGAATTAAACCACTGGAAGATTCCAAAGTTTTATATGTAATAAAAAACTATATAAAGAAAATCACAAACTATCGTAATTTATAATTTTCTCTATATAGTTATTATTTCTATGGACTTTTTTAATTCAGAAATATATCTTTCTCTCTTTAAATATAATTTTTCTGCTTCCTTTAGGGTAATTTTTTGAAACGAAATTTTATCATTAGGTTTTAGCTGAACTATCTTGCCAATATCCACAGCTGCTACATGAGCTATCTTAGGATAACCTCCTGCTGTCTGTCTATCAGCTAAAAGAATAATAGGATTTCCATCTGGTGGAATTTGAATAGTGCCTACTGATACTTCTTCCGATATCATCTCTAACTTTTCTTTTAATTCAACTTTAGGACCAGACAGACGATACCCCATTCTATCAGATTTAGTATCCACATTAAATTTTGAACTAAAAAACTTATTTATACTCTCTTCTGAAACATTTAAGAATTGTCTGTCTTCAAAAACCCTAATTACTGTATCCTCATGATTTGATTTCATAAAATCTTTAATATACCAGTTTGAAGCTATAAACTCATCCTCATTTTTTATTTTCTTAAGATTATTTATTATTTTACAAGACTTTGAACTCTTATGTCCAATATTAATGATATCTCCTTTTTTTAAAGCTCTTCCTTCATACCCTCCAAAACCTGCTCTTAAATATGTGCTTTTGCTTTCCATAACCTTTTGTACATCAAAGCCGCCTGCAATGGCCAAATAACCTCTGCAGCCTGTCTTACAAGAACTAAACTTTAATATGCTATCTTCTTTTAAATAAATTGGTCTTCCTCTTTGAATTCTTTTTCCGTTAATTGTTACTTGGAACTCTCCTCCAGTTATAGAAAATAAAGTTTCTTTTTCAAGTTTTAATAAAGGACCAACCAACGTAATTTCCAAAACGCCTTCATTTTCCTCATTTCCAACGCTTATATTTGCAAATCTAGCAGAATAAGTATCCATTGCTCCGCTGACTATAACACCATATTTCTGGTATCCACTTCTCCCTAGATCCTGAATTGTTGAAAGAAGTCCTGGACTTAAAACTGATATACTCAACTAATATTCCTCCTCCTTAAGCTTCATATATTCATCATAAGATATGGGATAAAATTTAGCTATGTCGCCTGCCTTTAAAATACTTTGTGGCTGTCTATCCAATTTAAACATTTTTATAGGAGTTCTGCCTATAAGCTGCCAGCCTCCAGGCGTTTCTATTGGATATACCCCTGTCTGCATTCCAGCAATACCAACTGACCCTTCTGGTATTGCTATTCTTGGAGATTCACGTCTTGGAGCCGATATTTGCTCTGACATTCCTCCTAAATAAGGAAAGCCTGGTGCAAACCCAATCATATAAACTAAATATTTTCCTTCTGAATGGATTTTGATTACCTCTTCTATAGTAAGGTTATTTATTTCTGCTACGTACTCAATATCAGGCCCAAATTCCCCGCCATAGCACACTGGGATATTAACAATATTCTCCTCATAAACCTTTGAGAAATCTACATGACATAACATTTCTTCCAAAAGTTCTTTTACTTCTTCATAAGGAGATTCACAATTTAACTCTAGTGGATTGTAAATTACAGAAATGCTTGTAAATGCAGGGACATATTCTACAAATCCTTTAAAAGGATGATCATCAAGATAATTGCAAAATGTTCTTACTTTTTTGTTTGTCTCTTCATTAATAGCTTTTCCAAATTCAACTAAAGCTGCTGTTTCACTTATTTGAACAATTTCAATTTTAAATTCATCTTCTCTCACCCTTATATCTTCCCTTCAAATAACTGCCTCTTCTGCTTCTACTCATTTAAAATTCTCATATATTCTCTTGACCCGCTTACATATCCCACAAACAAATTCATAGTTGAAACTTCCTGCAAGATAAGCTAATTCCTCTACAGAAATACTCTTATCCTTATCTTTACCTACCAATATAACTTCATCTTCAATTTCCACATTATCTATATGTGTAACATCAACCATCATTTGATCCATACAGACTCTGCCTATTATAGGTGCATACTCTCCACTTATTAATACTCTTCCTTTCGATGAAAGCGCTCTTGGGTATCCGTCTGCATAGCCTACTGAAATAGTTGCTATCTTTGTTTTTCTTTTTGTAATATAAGTTTTTCCATAACTTACGCCACATCCTTCATCTACTGTTTTTATGTTTACCACATGAGCTTTCCATTCTAAAGCCGGTTTTAGCTTAATTGCGCTTTTATTGACTTCCTCAGATGGA
This sequence comes from Clostridium sp. BL-8, assembly GCF_002006495.1. Lineage (NCBI taxonomy): Bacteria > Bacillati > Bacillota > Clostridia > Eubacteriales > Clostridiaceae > Clostridium > Clostridium sp. BL-8. The sequence continues at coordinate 22,820 of NZ_LZZL01000065.1, read as the reverse complement.
TATAGCCCATAAGTAATTATTCCAGATCTCACCATATCAAATCTATGATGATTAAACTCCATAATTCCTGCACTATTGCAGATATGCTTAATTGGAATGTTTATACTTCTTTCATCTAGTAAGTTAATGAAATTATCATATCTCTCCATCTGCAATTTACTATAAGCTTTATCAGTTTCATCTGCACAGGAAAAGTGTGTAAACAAGCCTTCAACCACTACATTAGAAAGAGAGAAAATCTTCTGAAGCTCTATAATTCCTGCTTCATTTGGCTCAAGACCTATTCTTGTCATCCCTGTATCTAATGCAATATGGATTTTAGCAGCCTTTTTGCAGAGCTTTGCAGCATTTGATATTTCTTTAGCCATCTCTAAACTATATATAGTTTGAGTAATATCATTTTTAACTAATTCAATATACTGGCTTGGAGATGTATAGCCAAGTATAAGAATAGGTAATTCTATTCCATTATCTCGTAATTCTATTGCCTCTTCTATAGTGGCTACACCATAATAATCTACTTGATTTTTAAGAAACTCTCCCAAAACCGTCGCTCCATGACCATAACCATCTGCCTTTATTACAGCCAGAACCTTGACTCCTTTTTCTATTCTCTTTTTTACTTCCAATATATTATGCTCTATTGCATCTAAATCTATTTTTGCATAAGTTCTAAGATATTCTCCCATAAAAAATCCTTCTTCATTAAACTATTTTATTTAATGAGGCAATCTTTATATTTTCCTCTTCAAGCTTAGCTTTAATTCTCTTAACAAATTCCAAAGCCTTGATTCCATCTCCATGTACGCATATAGAATCAACTTTTATTGGAATTTCTTTTCCTGTAATTGCCTCAACTTTATTTTCTTTTATCATCTTAATAACCCTCTTAATAGCTATTTCTTCATCTGTAATCATAGCTCCTTCTTTAGTCCTTGCAACTAGAGAACCATCTTCTTCATAAGCACGATCAGCAAAAGCCTCCAAAGCTACTTTTAATCCAACACTCTTCGCTGCATCTATCATTTTACTTCCAGATAAGGCAAGCAGAATTAATTTAGGATTCACCTCATATATTCCCTCACAAATAGCCTCTGCAAGTGCTATATCTTTTCCTGCCATATTATATAAAGCTCCATGTGGTTTTATATGACATATTTCAGTTTCATGAGCCTTACAAAAAGCATCTAACGCACCGATTTGATATTGCACCATAGCCTTAGCTTCTTTTAAGGATACATTCATATTTCTTCTTCCGAAACCAACTAAATCTGGAAATCCAGGATGAGCACCAATACTGACTCCAGCTTTTTTTGCTAGCTCAACTGTATGACTCATGACTAAAGGGTCTGATGCATGAAATCCACAAGCTATATTGGCAGAGGAGATATAAGAGATTACTTCCTCATCTAAGCCGAGTTTATAATTTCCAAAGCTCTCACCTAAATCACAATTTAAATCTACCTGATACATAAACTCCCTCCTTTTATCAATTCAGTTTATTCCCTTTAGAGTATTCTATGGATAATTTACAGTTAGCAGTTATATAATTGAAAGCCGCGACCTTAGGCTTTCCCTTAATTATTCTTAAATCCTATAAGGATTTCCTCCATAAGTTTTAAATTACTTATATTTCAAATCAATGTTTTTTATATCTGTTATAAGCATATGCCCTGGAGAATGGGTAATAACTATTTTGGGCTTTACATTCATAATTACCGATTGAGGAGTAACACCACAAGCCCAGAATACTGGAACTTCACCTTCTCTTATTTCTACACTGTCCCCAAAATCAGGGCTCATAACATCCTTTATTCCAATAACAGATGGATCTCCTATATGAATAGGTGTTCCATGAACCTTGGGCATCGCTCCTGTAACCATTACAGATTTTACGACTTGTTCATATGGTATAGGTCTCATACTTACAACCATTTTTCCATTAAATATCCCTGCAGGTTCGCATTCTATATTTGTTTTAAACATAGGTACATTACATTCTTCTTCAATATGCCTTACAGGAATACCTGCTTCTAAAAGCTCTGATTCAAAAGAGAAACTGCAGCCTATTAAAAAACTCACAAAGTCATCTCTCCACAAATGATCTATACTTGTATATTCGCCTGTAAGTATTCCATCTTCATATACTCTATATTTAGGAATATCTTTAGTTATATCTATATCATGAACAATATAGTTAAGGTTTTTACTTCCAACATCGCTGACTTCTAGTACTGGGCAGGACTTTGGATTTCTTTGAGTAAATAACAGAAAATCATAAGCCAGTTCTTTAGGCAAAATAACTAAATTAGCCTGTGCATATCCAGCACACATCCCAGAAGTCGGTCCTGTAATTCTGCCTTCACGTATTAATTTTCTAGCTTCTGCCGGCTCCATTGTTGAATAATCCATTATATACTTCTCCTTTCACTTAACATTATTAAATTCTCTTCCTCATCTTTTTCTTTAACAGCCTTTTCATAATATCCAAGTTCAATCACTTTCTCAAACCAGGTAGCACATGTCTTTTCTAATTTAATAGCATAAGATACACATTCTCTCATTAAATTTATAATTGAAAGATTCATGGATATTCCAAATCCGTCTATTGCTGGGATTAACCAACCATACATGTCTATCATTCCGCTTCTTGAGGCTGTTATCATTGCTTCTTCCTGCATTTCTTTTGTGTGAAGTATTTCTAAATCTTTTTTCAAATAAGCAATTGCTGCAACTAATCCATAGCATCCCCAGTCTGAAACTGTAGCTGTTATTATATTATCTGCTTTTGTAGCCACTGCAATACCGCCCTTGCATTCACAATTGCATTTTCCCTTGGCCGCATATGGAATATATTCTTCTAAATGCTCCTTAATAGTTCCCATACCAATTTCATTTCCAAGGTCTCCAATTGCAATATTAAGAACTCCTCTTTCCTGCAACTTTGTAAATAATATATCCTGCTTTGCTTCTATTTCAGTTACATCTAATCCTACAGCATTATGATAAGTACCTGCTGAATTAGCTCCTGGACACTCAATACTGATTACTGCACTAGGTAGCCCTTTAGCTATTATTTCATCAGCTTGCTTCTCTGCTTTGTCCACATCTTTTGTAAAATCCACCGCAGACATAGCTATAGGATACTCCTTTAATTCTTCTATAGTATCATAGAAATGCAAACCAACTACATAAGCCAGATTTTTTACTGCTGTCATATTTTCTCTTGGACATATGATTACTGGCTTTACATTAAAAGCCTTTACTAAAGCTCTTGCCAAAAGTACTGAACTTACTATCCCATCCATTTCTGCCTTTTTAGATGGAAGTAATACAAATCCAGTCATTATATAAATTAGGTCACCTTCCTTTAGTGTTTCAACAAGCTTTTTAGCAGCATTTGTTGTCAATGGTTCATTTGTATATTTTCTAGAGGCAGAGTATAAAATACGGCATACTCCATATCCTCTAGGATCTAGATTCATCAAATTATCTAGGTTTTCCCCCATGTTAAAGATGGTTAACTCTTCCTGATTCATATAGCCCCCTCCTATTCTGCCTTTGTTTCTTCTAAAAATTCATTTAACAATGCATCTTGTAATTTCTTTACAAGCTCTGGTGCCTTCCCTCCTACTGGCTTTCCATCTATTTCAGAGGCAGTCATGCAGAATTGACCTGAGCTAGTAACGATAACCTCATCTGCTTCCATCAAATCCTTTAAAGTAAAAGCTGTTTCATCTACTGGGATATTAAATAACTTGCACTTTTTAATAATATGAGCTCTTGCAATACCAGGTAAAATTAAATTATCAGTCGGTGCAGTTCTAAATACACCATCTTTTATAATTGATACATTACTGTGAGCACATTCAGTTACTCTGTCTCCCCTGTGAAATACAGCTTCCTGGCAGCCTGCTTCCTCAGTTTTTTGTGCTGCAATTACGCTTGGTAATAAATTTAGAGTTTTAATATTGCAGTGTAAAAATCTAGTATCTTCTAAGGTAATTAGCTTAAGTTTATTTGACATATCTTTAATTTGTAGCGGCTTTAACATAATCCACAAGTTTGCAGGAGTATCTGGAAATGCATGATTACGCATTCCAGTTCCTCTAGTGATCTGCCAATATACAAATTGTTCTCCTGAATCAACTTTCTTTACCATATCAATTAGAATTTCTTTTAATTCTGCTTTTGTATAAGGAATTTTTATTTTTAATAACCCAGCACTGTTATAAAAACGATCAATATGCTCATCTAGTGCAAATATCACATGATTTCTGCTGTAAGTTGCATCATAAACTCCATCACCAAAATAGCATACACGATCAAGCATTGGTACCTTCATTTCTTCCAATAATCCATATTCACCATTATAATATCCCAAATTTTCCATAATAATTTGTCCTCCTCAAAATTCATAAATGAGGCACATAAAAATAAATAACAAGTCCAAAGTTGCCATGGATATTTTTCATCAGGCAAGAAGGTAAGTTGCCCTCATAGTGGGTCTATTAGGTCAATTTGCCGCCGTAGGATGATGGAAAATAGTCTGGCAAATGGACTTGTTATTTTTTGATTGTGCCTAAAAAAAACAGAAATATATTAGACTAAAAAAACTGACTTCTTCGTCTAAAATATTTCTGTTTGCTTCCAATTAATTCTATAAGCATATTTTATATTGAACAAAAATATTTTTCAATATTTTATCAAATTACCATAAAATTTATTGTATTTTATTTTATATCAATAATTTCTTTCGATATATTGATAAATTTTAGTATAAATATGAATTTTTTTCGTTTGAGTTTTCATAATTATGAATTTGTTAATCTTCCTCATCTGGTATTGAGGTAAGTTCATTTTTTACATTTTTTAAGACAAAGTGAGTTTTTGTTGATGATACTCCTTCTAAACTTTTTATTTGGCGATGAATTTTTTCAAGATCATCCGATGATTTACAAAGTATTTTTATCATAAAATCAAAATCTCCTGTTAAATAATAACAGGAAACAATGTTATTATTATGCTTAATTGCTGTGGTAAAGGCTTCATAGAATTTAGGATGTTCAAGACTTATCTCCATAAGTGCAGTTACATCACTTCCAAGCTTTTTCTGATCTACTATAATAGTATAATTTTTAATAACTTTATTTTTTTCCATTTTCCTTATGCGTTCTATAACTGCCGAAACAGATAAATGTATTTCATTACTTATTGCTGATGCTTTAGTTCTTGCATTTAATTTCAAACATTTCAATATCTTATAATCCATTTTATCCATAAATTATTCCCCCAAAATATTATTTATTTGATTATGCCTTATATAATATTATAAGTATTAATAAATAAAGTTTCTACTAGAACAATAGTTAAAACTATCTTTATAATAAGAACAGCCATACATCCAAGGAAATTTGTCTCCTAAATATGCATGGCTTTTACTTCTATGAAACTATAACTTAATTGAATTTTTTATAATTCATTATACTTCTACAGCTTCGTCAATATCTTTCATTGTTAAAGATATTCTCTTTCTCTTTTCATCAACTTCTAATATAGCAACCTTTACTATATCTCCAACCTTAACAATATCTAAAGGATGCTTTACAAATCTATTGGCCATTTGGCTCTTATGAACAAGACCATCCTGATGAACACCAATATCTACAAAAGCTCCAAAGTCCGATACATTTCTAACTGTTCCAGCAAGTACCATCCCTGGCTTTAGGTCTTTCATTTCAATTATTCCAGTCTTAAGTATTGGCTTTGGCATTTCTTCTCTTGGGTCCCTGCCTGGTTTCTTTAATTCTTTGATTATATCCTTTAAAGTAAGCTCTCCAACTTCTAAAGTTTCGCTTAAATTCTTTAGGCCTTTAACTTCTGCTCTTTCGTCAATATCGCTTAGTTTATTATTCTTAAGATCCTCTTTATTGTAGCCTAAAACTTCTATTAGCTTTTTAGCTATACCATAAGACTCTGGATGCACCGATGTATTATCTAAAGGTTCCTTACTATCATCTACTCTTAAGAAACCTGCACATTGTTCATAGGCTTTTTGTCCTAGTCTTTTTACCTTTAACAATTCTTTTCTTGAAGTAAAGTGTCCAGCTTCTTCCCTATAATCAACAATATTTTTAGCAATAGCTGCATTTATTCCTGAAATATGTGTTAGTAGTGATGGTGTTGCTATATTTAAATCAACTCCAACAGTATTAACTGAATCTTCTACTACTCCTGCTAAAGATTCCTCTAATTTTTTTGGTGTAACATCGTGTTGATATTGCCCTACTCCGATTGCCTTTGGATCTATCTTAACTAATTCAGCAAGCGGATCTTGAAGTCTTCTTCCTATTGATATTGCCCCTCTTACTGTAACATCTAAATCAGGATATTCTTTAGTTGCAAGTTCTGATGCAGAGTAAACTGATGCTCCGGCTTCAGATACTATAACATAAGCTAATTCCTTACCTGTTTCATTTTTTATTTCAGTTATCATCTCAGCAATAACTTCTTCTGATTCTCTTGATGCTGTTCCATTTCCAAGAGAAATGACGTCAACATTATGTTTAGCAATAAGTGCTTTTAAAGTTTTCTTTGTTCCTTCAATGTCCTTTTTAGGAAGTGTCGGATATACTGCTGTATTTTCTAAGAACTTTCCTGTTGCATCTAATATTGCAATCTTACATCCTGTTCTAAAACCAGGATCATATCCCATTACTACTTTTCCTTTAATTGGAGCCTGTAATAATAATGCTTTTAAATTTTCTTTAAAGATCTTAATAGCTCCTTCTTCACCTATATCAGTTAACTCACTTCTAATTTCTCTTTCTATTGAAGGATAAATAAGTCTCTTTAAGGAATCTTTTATAGCAAGCTTCAACTTTTCATCCACAACTGCATTACCCTTTAATACTTGATTCTCTAAATACTTAACAATTTTTTCTTCATTAGCAGTAATTTTAACACTTAGGATTTTTTCTTTTTCTCCCCTATTTATAGCTAATATTCTATGAGGTGGTATTTTATTTACTGCCTCTGAATACTCATAGTACATTTCGTAAGGAGTTGGTTCTTCTGAGCTTCCCTTAGATTCTATATTTCCTTCTCTAATAACAAATTCTCTTATATACTTTCTATATTTAGCTTCATCTGATATATTTTCAGCAATTATATCTAAAGCTCCTAGGATAGCTTCATCACTATTTGCTACACCTTTTTCTTCGTTTATATACTTAGCTGCTTCTTCATCTAAATCACCATTAAACTTACCTTCTAGAATCAATTCTGCAAGAGGCTTCAATCCCTTTTCTGCAGCAATTGTTGCCTTTGTTCTCTTTTTAGGTTTGAATGGTCTATATATATCTTCAACTTCTGTTAAAGTTGTTGCACTATCTAAAGCCTTACCAATTTCATCAGTGAACTTTTCCTGCTCTTGTATTAATCTCTTTACATCTGCTTTTCTTTCTTCTAAATTTCTTAAATAAGTTAATCTTTCAGATAATTTTCTTAAGACTTCATCTGAAAGACCTCCTGTTGCTTCTTTTCTATATCTTGAAATAAATGGAACTGTATTTCCATCATCTAAAAGTCCAATTACATTTTGAACTTGACTTAATTTTATTTCTAACTCTTTTGCAATTCTCTCTTCGATTGAATTCATAATTTCCTCCTGCTTCTCTTTGCTCCATTAAAAAAATGTGCCTATACTTTCTAATTATAGGCTTAAATGCTCATCATCTTCTTAATATGCCTTAAATTTCCTTAATTATTACAAACATAATAATATTTTACCATATAAATGATTATTGCCATTACTATTTTTTCAGTAATGACAATAATCTTATATATTTATTATGAATTTGCCTTAATATCTTTACAAATTAAATTTTGTATTTAATGTTACATTTTAAATATTACCATGATAACTAATAAGATAAACAAAATTGTATATAATATCATTCCAGGATTTTTTATCACAAGTCCAAACTTCTCTATTTTTGTTAAATTCAAAGTGCTGTTCTCTAATATAATCTCATCTCTATTAAGAATAAATAATACTACGCCTGCTGACATACTAACAACAACCAACATGCTTACTATAGCAGTTAATATTATATTATTCATCAATGAAACTTCTGGTATAATTACCGATCCAAAAATATTTATGCACATATGAAGAATGATGGAGTATTTAATTGTTCCAGTTCTTACTACTGTATATCCAAGAATGCATCCTAATGCAACTGCATAGAAAAATTGCGATAAATTTCCATGAAACATTCCAAATGCAAGTGCTGATAAAAAGATGCTAAAAGAATCTCCAAATCTACGTAGTCTAGATAGAAGAATTTTTCTAAAAATCACTTCTTCCATAATAGGTGCTAAAATTCCAACAAAAAACAATGTTTCAAGGATATTAACTTTACTTAAAAGATCATTAAGAGGATTGTCTATCGGACTTCCCTTCAAAAGAGATATTAAAAAATTAATACCAACTCCTAATATATTGAATATATACATAGTTCCAAAACTTATTATTAAAATCTTAATTAACTGAATTATGGTTAAGCTAGATTTTTCTGCTGTATTTTCTTTAGGTATTTTCCTAAGTATTAGCCAAAAAATAGGAAGTCCTATAAAATATATTGGTAATGTGCCCGCAATAAAATTAAAAACAGAAGTCTTTGTTAAGCTTCGAAAAAATATCTTACATAATATTGAAACTATTACCGCTCCAACTTGTGAAAATACAACTAATGCTGTTAAGGCCCATCCAATTCTATTCATAACTTTTCTATTTTGCTTCTTTTCCATTTGTATATCATAAAGATCACTCATATATTACTCTCCTTAATAGGCTTATTATTTAATATTATTAACCTTATAATTTTTTTAATTATAGATTTGATCATAAATATAGTTCTCTATAGTTCTCTTAGTATAAATATACCTCATTAAATAATACTTATGCCAACATTTAATTGATGTTAAAAATAATCCATACCACTTTATATTTTTGATTTAAATAACACCAGTGGTAATTCAATTTCAAATGTTGTTCCAATTTCGCTATCTACAATTTTTATATCTCCATTATGTTTGTTTAGTATCTTTTTTGTTATCGACAGACCAAGTCCAGTACCACCCGTTTTAGAATTTCTGGATTTATCAATCCTTACAAAGGGATTAAATATTTTTTCTCTATATTGCTTTGGAATCATCTCACCATCATCTGATAAAATAATATAAAAATTAGTATCTCGAATTTCAGTCCTTATGCTAAGCTTTCCACCTATTCGATTATATTTAATCTTATTATCTAAAACATTATTTATTGCTCTCGATAACTTTTCTTTATCGACCATTACATAGTATGCGTCTTCAGTTATATCAAAATCATATTCAAATTTTTTATGCTCGAATTCTGGAATATAATTAGCAATAGTTTGTCTTATAAATTCAGAAATATCTGTTTTTACTGTACTAATTTTATAATCAGTATTATTGTATAATGAAAATTCGAATAGATCATTTATTAATTTGTTAGCTCTATGTGAATTTCCATTTATAATATTTAAATACTCTAGTCTCTCATCTTCTTTTAAATCATTATTATTAATCAAAATTTCACTATAGCCTAAAATAGACGCTAGAGGATTTTTCAAATCATGAGATATATCTAATATTAAACTATCTTTTGATTTCTCTAACTTTTCTTTTTCTCTTCTTTCATCTTGTATAGTTTCTGCCATCATATTAAATCCATTTGCTAATTCTAAAAATTCATTTTTTTTATCAATATCAAGACGTACGTCATAATTACCTTGAGATATCTCTATTACTCCATTTAATAATGTTTTTATTGGTTTTATAAAGGCTCTTGAAGTTGCTTTTGCTAAAACATATACGATCAAAAGAATTAGTATTATATTGAAAAAAATCATTACCTTTATCAATGTATTATGGGAAATCGCCCTAGTAATTATACTTGGCTTTGTTACCATATCATAAGGACATCCAATAACAACCAATGAATCTTCATCTTTTAAATACCTGCTATACAAACAATATTTAATATTATCTTTTGTCTCAATTATTGAATTATTAAATTCTGAAAAGACAGAATATGTCCTAAAATCATCATTTAAGGAAATTTGATTTTCTTTAGATACTCCAAATAAATCCATATAACTTTGCAAATTTATGTTTTTGAATTCTTCAATAACATTTCCTCTTAAGTAGGAAATGTTATTTTTATTATTTATCTTTATCATAAAACCATTTATTTCTGCTAATTCATCATCATTTATGCTTTTATAATCATTTACTAGCTTGTCCTCTAGATGTTCAAAATAAGAATTGTATGTTCGTGAATTACATAAAAATTCATATGCCGTAATAGAACCAATAACAGCTAAAAATATTATTACAGTAATTGCAATATATCCAATGAAATATGTAAAAAATAATTCAGTTGTAACACTTCTTCTAACCTTTTTAGTTCTCATTAATGTTGATCCTTTCAACCTTATAACCTATTCCTCTTATATTCTTTATGTAAATAGGATTCTTTGGATCATCCTCTATTTTCTCTCTAATATGGCTTAAATGAACCATTATATTGTTAGAGTCATCAAAATAGGCTTCTTCCCAAACATTCTCATAAATCTGCTTTTTAGTAAAAACTTTTCCTAAATTAGAAATCAACAATTTCAAAATTTTAAATTCTTTTGGATTCAAATCTATCTTTTTATTCCCTTTATATACTTCAAAAGTTTCAGTAAATAATTTTAATTCGCCTGTCATATACATTACATCTTTATGTTCAGTATATTTATAGCATCTTCTAAGATTAGATGCCACTCTAGCTGATAGTTCAATTGGACTAATAGGCTTTACTAAATAGTCGTCTGCTCCAAGCCCTAATGCCAGCACTTTATCTGAATCATTTCCCATTGCTGTAATGCAAATTATAGGAATGGTTGAAACAGCTCGTACCTTCTGTATTACCGAAATTCCATCAACCTCTGGCATCATTATATCTAATAAAATTAAATCTATTTTCTCATTTTCAAATATCATTAAAGCTTCCTTACCATCAGCTGCTTCATAAATATCATAATCTTCTTTTCTCATATGTAATGAAATAAGATTTCTAATATCTTTTTCATCTTCAACTATTAGAATATTCATAAATTCAACTCCTCTTTTAACTATGATTATATTTTAACATAAATTCATGAAGCTAAAAAATTAACTTTATTATAAGTCTATTTATGCACGTTTTAATTTTATATAGTAGTTTTTTATTGCTCAAGTAAGAATCTAACTGTATAATTATTATGTAAATATTTACCAAAAGGATAGTGATTTTATGATCAAAAATATAAGTAGAATATGCTCTTTTTCACTACTATTTTTACTTTCAGCCCTTACATTAAAAGAACTCCGAATAATGAGCTATTCAGATGACTTAAAAAACATATTTTATTTTTTAACATTAATTTTAATTATGTTTTCATCTGTCACAACACTTTTAACAAATAAATCTGGCTTCTTTAAATTTGTGAGTGTTGTCATTATTGCCACTCTTACAGGTGGTGGTATTCTGTCCATACTAAAGCCTGGATTAAACATATCTATATATGTCTGCATAATTCTTATAGCAGTATATTCATTAATTGATATATTTTATAAAGCAGCTTAGCTTATAAACAAATAAAAAGTTAAGAATTTTTATATTCCTAACTTTTTATTTGTTTATGCCTTATTGTTTTAAATATGCATTTATAAACATATCTATTTCTCCATCCATTACAGCTGTAACATTTGATGTTTCCACATTTGTTCTATGGTCTTTAACCATGCTATAAGGATGGAATACATATGATCTTATCTGGCTTCCCCATCCCATATCTTTTAGCTCACCAGTTAAGTCCTCGATTTTCTCCTTATGTGCTCTTTCCTTTAATTCAACCAATTTAGATTTAAGCATCTCCATTGCAGTATCTTTATTAGCAAACTGACTTCTTTCATTTTGACACTGTACAACTATCCCTGTAGGAAGGTGTGTAATTCTAACTGCTGAATCAGTTTTATTGACGTGCTGGCCACCAGCACCTCCCGAACGATAAGTATCTATTCTAAGATCATCAGGTTTTATATTTATATCCTGCTCCTTTGTTAATTCTGGAAGCACTTCCATAGATGCAAAAGATGTTTGTCTCTTACCATTTGCATTATATGGTGAAATTCTGACTAATCTATGAATTCCCTTTTCCGCCTTTAGATATCCATATGCATATTCCCCAATAACCTTCAAGGTAACACTTTTAATTCCAGCTTCATCCCCTGGAAGTAAATCTAAGGTTTCAAGACTATAACCTTGTTTTTCGCACCATCTTGTGTACATTCTTAATAGCATTTCAGTCCAATCATTAGCATCTGTACCACCAACCCCAACATGTAGAGTAAGGATAGCGTTATTTTTATCATATTCTCCAGACAAAAGCACTTTCATATTATAATCATCTATCTTATCTTCTATTCCTTTTATTGTCTGAATTATTTCACTTGCAGATTCTTCGTCATCCTCTTCCATGATTTCTTTTAATACTTCTATATCCTCAATATCAGATTTCAATTTATCAAAATTTTCAATTTTATCTTTTATTAATTTACTTTTTTTAGTGACTTCCTCTGCTCTTTTGGAATCATCCCAAAAGCCTGCTTCCTGCATTTGGCATTCTAACTCATGAAGTTCTCTCTCTAAACCTCCTCTGTCAAAGTGAAGCCCCCATTTCTTCTATAGATTTTTTTAAATTAGGAAGCTTCATTAATTCTTTTTCAAGCTCAATAATCATATAATCACCCCGTTCTATCAGTTTACAGTTAACAATTGACAGTTAACAGTTAATTTAATCTAGTAAAAATTCCGCAGAAATTCAAATTGCCTTCAATCAATAATAACAATTCTTCAAAATATCTACGGAATTTATTATATCATATCTATTCTTTCAAAATTTATATCTAAAAACTCTGTAAAGTATTAACACTAACAGCTAATTCTTAAACATTCACTTAACTGTGAACTTTAATCTGTTAACTGAATTAAGCTTCTCTTCCGCAGCAATTTTTATATTTCTTTCCACTACCACATGGGCATAATTCATTTCTACCATGCTTATCAATGTTTCTAACTGGTGCTGCTGGGCTTTCATTTGCTGGAGCTACTCCTGAACCTGGACCAACTGCTGCACTTGATGCTTCTGCATGGACTGCTGCTGTTTCTTGTGCAACTCTTACTCTTTCAGGTGCTACTTCTATCTTAACATGGAATAATAGTTTGACAGTTTCTTCTTTGATTGCTCTAATCATTTCATCAAACATCTCACTACCTTCCATTTGGTATGCTTGAACTGGATCAACTTGCTTAAATGATTGGAAACCAATACCTTGCTTTAAATGATCCATGTTATCTATATGATTCATCCATTTTGTATCAACAGCCCTTAAAAGAACAACTCTTTCAATTTCTCTTAATCTTTCTGAACCAAATTCTTCTTCCTTTTTCTCATAGAATTCACGTGCAGTTTCAAATAAGCTTTCAGTTATATCTTCATTTGACAAGTTTTCAAGGCTAGGCAGATTAACTGAATTTGGTGGTATACATATTTCTTGTAAGGCTACCATTAGATGAAGGAATTCTTCTCTATAATTCTCTGATTCACCTGTAATATGTGCATTAACAGCATTTCCTATAATTTCCTTTGTCATTCCTAATACTTCTTCTTTTACATCTTCGCCTTCAAGTACTTCTGATCTTTGCTTGTAAATAACTTCTCTTTGAACATTCATTACATCATCATAACCTAATAATTGTTTTCTTGTATCAAAGTTGTTACCTTCAACCTTCTTTTGAGCATTTTCTATAGCTTTCGAAACCATTTTGCTCTCAATTGCTTCGTCTTCTTTAAGACCTAGTTTTCCAACAACGCCTTGAATTTTTTCTGATCCAAATATTCTCATTAAATCATCTTCTAATGAGATAAAGAATGTAGATTCTCCTGGGTCTCCTTGTCTTCCTGAACGCCCTCTTAATTGGTTATCTATTCTTCTTGATTCATGTCTTTCAGTACCTACTATCTTAAGACCTCCAAGTTCAACTACTCCTTCACCAAGCTTAATATCAGTACCACGCCCTGCCATGTTAGTAGCTATAGTAACCATACCCTTTTCACCAGCATGACTTATTATTTCAGCTTCCTGTTCATGGAATTTAGCATTTAATACTTGATGTGGTACTCCCTTTTTCTTAAGCATACTCGAAACAAGCTCTGATTTTTCAATACTTACAGTACCAACTAGAACTGGTTGACCTTTAGCATGAGCTTCTTCTACTTCATCAGCAACTGCTTTTATCTTTCCAATTTCAGTACTAAATACTAAATCCGGATTATCTTTTCTTGCAATTGGCCTATGTGTTGGAATAACAATAACATCTAATCCATAAATTTCTCTAAATTCATTTTCTTCTGTTAATGCTGTACCAGTCATACCTGATAATTTTTTATACATTCTGAAATAATTTTGGAATGTAATAGTAGCTAAAGTTTTTGATTCTCTTGCAATCTTAACTCCTTCTTTAGCTTCTATTGCTTGGTGAAGACCATCTGAATATCTTCTACCTTCCATAAGTCTTCCTGTAAATTCATCAACAATTATTACTTCTCCATCCTTAACCATATAATCTTTATCTCTTCTCATGGCAAAGTTAGCTTTTAAGGCTTGAGTTACGTAATGTTGTAATTCTATATTTTCAGCATCTGCATAGTTTGCAACTTTAAATGTTGTTTCTGCTTTTCTTACACCTTCATCAGTTAATAATATTGCATTAACTTTTTCATCTTTTGTAAAATCTCTTTCTTCTACTAACTTCTTTGCAAAATAATCTGCAACCTTATAAAATTCAGTAGATTTTTCTCCCTGACCTGAAATTATAAGTGGTGTTCTAGCTTCATCTATTAAAATTGAGTCAACTTCATCGACTATTGCAAAATTTAATGGCTTTTGAACTCTTTCTTCTTTATAGATAACCATGTTATCTCTTAAATAGTCAAATCCAAATTCATTATTTGTTCCATAAGTAATATCTGAAGCATATGCTTCTCTTCTTTGATCATTATTTAATTCATGTACAATAACCCCTGTAGTTAATCCTAAGAAGCCATACAACTCACCCATCTGCTCTGCATCTCTTTTTGCAAGATAGTCATTAACAGTTACTATATGAACTCCATTTCCGCTTAATCCATTTAAATATGCTGGTAATGTTGCAACTAAAGTTTTACCTTCACCAGTTTTCATTTCTGATATTCTTCCTTGGTGAAGTACCATTCCACCCATAAGTTGTTCGTCGTAATGCTTCATCCCTAAAACTCTTGTTGAAGCCTCTCTTACAACTGCAAATGCTTCTGCTAAAATATCATCTAAAGTTTCTCCATTAGCTAATCTTTCTTTAAATTCTTCAGTTTTTGCTTTAAGCTCCTCATCAGAAAGTTTCTGCATGTTTTCATCTAAATCATTTATTTTTTGTATAGTAGGTTTAAGTCTTTTAACTTCTCTTTCACTATATGTTCCAAATACGGCATCTAATAGTCCCATAATGTCATCCTTTCGAAATTATATATTTCACATTAAATTTTATAAATCTTTTCTTTAAAATTTAATTTCTGTTTTATTTTTCAAATCACGTATTCTATAATTATAGCATTTTATCTATGTTCTTTTCAAGAAAACTAGTGATTTTTGTATTAGATCCTATGTAAAACGGCTAATATTAACTTTTTCTTAACATTTATATTGTTACTATTTATAATTTTTGACATAAATATCAATATTAATTCTTCATCTAACTTAAAATAAACTATTATTTTTATACCAAACCAAAAAAGAACTGTCCAAATGTAGTTTTCATACACATTGGACAGCCGCTTTATGTTTAACTTATATAAATTCAGGTTCTAATAATCCGTAATCTCCATCTTTCCTCTTGTAAACTACATTTACCTTACTGCTATCTGCATCCTGATATACAAAGAAATTATGTCCTAATAAATCCATTTGAAGAATAGCTTCTTCAGAATTCATTGGTTTAACACCGAATTTTTTTACTTTAACTAATTTTCCATGTTCCTCTTCTTCAGCTTTTATATCTATATTATTTATTTCACCAAATTTTAACGATTCGCTATGTTTTCTTGATAATCGAGTTTTTTGCTTTCTAATTTGTCTTTCTAATTTGTCTTCAACCAAATCTAATGATTTGTACATATCCGAAGTTGCTTCTTCCCCTCTTAATATTACCCCATTGAATGGAATCATTACTTCGATTTTATGCCTATTTTTTTGAACGCTTAATGTAGCCTTTGCTTCTACATTTCCTGAGAAATACTTTTCCAATTTGCTTATCTTCTTTTGCACTATTTCCCTTAGTGCATCTGTTAGTTCCATATTCTTTGCTATAACTGTAACTCTCATTAGCTCCAGCCCCTCTCATTTGAAAAAGTTTTTAACTTAAAATTAACTTGTTTTTAAGTTAATAATATTTTATCACTTTTCAGCAAACTTAACAAGAAAATTATCAGTAAATTCTGATAATTAATACTAAAAAAATATACTTATTGTCTAACAGACCAAATTGTTTCATTTATAACTTATTTTAATAATCATATAAGGTAAAGCTAGCTGACCTGGTTTTTGACCCCACACTCGCCTGCTGGAGCTTTCGCTACTAAAATTTAATTCCTCACTACTAACCCTCTCAGTACACACTGGCAGGACTTACTTCTATACCGCACCATGCTCCTTAGACATTTTATCTAAATTACGTGGATCGTTTTGCCTGCGACTAGCTTCGACTTTCAACCACAAACCTAGCTTTACATTAATATTATATATGACTTTTGGCCAAGGTCAATAGTTTTATATCTTTTATCTTAATTTTTTTTAATAATCTGCATGCTTCATTGATTGTTGCTCCTGTAGTTGTTACATCATCAATTAGTATAATATTACAATCATCCAATCTTAAACCAGCCTTTAATTTAAATGCATCTTTTATGTTTTCGTATCTCTCATCTTTTTTCAATGTCTTTTGCTCTTTAGTTTCTCTGCTTTTAATTAATACTTCTAAGACTTCAATACATAAATCTCTAGCTATTTTTCTTGCAATATATTCGCATTGATTAAATCCCCGAACTTTTCTAGATTTTTTAGATAACGGAATATATGTTATTATGTATTCTTTATAATTAAAATTCTTTATAATATAATCCTCAAGTAACTCCGCTAATATATCTCCTGCCGTAAAATTATGTTTATATTTGAACTTTAATATTAATTCTTTTAATACGCCGCCATAATATCCATAACTTATTATTTTGTCTTGATATAAAATATCTATAGTCTTTATACTTTTTTTACAATGTTCGCATATTCCAAAACAATCCTCCTCTTTACAAATAATGCAGTAATTTTCCCTTGGATATACTACTTCAATTATTCCTTCCCATATGTTTCTTATAATTCTATTAAACGCTTTTCCCATACTTTTTTATTGAATTCTCTTGCCATATTTTTCGCTTTTTCCATATCTTCTGACACCTCATTTGCTACCAAAAGAATCTCTGGAAGCTTTGAATTTATATTTCTTATTTGACCACATATATATAATATTTTTTTATAATTGTATCTTTCATTGTCAGAAAATAGTATTACTGAATCATCAACATAGCAATATTCAAGTAACTCCTCTATCTTATTTGTTATTATAAATATTGACTTATCTTTATATTTTAATACCTTTTCAGACATTTTAATTTCATCACTTCTAGATACTTTTATTATTTTAACATCAGAAAGTTTAAGTTTATTGACAAAATAATCATTAACTATATTAAGCTTTTCTTTGTTAGGTACGCAAATAACTACCTTATGATTATTTTCCTTAAACCACTTAAGGTAGTCATACAAAGTAAATGGGATATCTGAATTTAAATCTATTCTAGTTGTTAATATTCTAGGCTCTACAAAAGGTTTTTTATAATTGTACGCTGCAAGTTCAAACTTTTCCCCAATTAATGTCATTTTTTCTATACTGTATAGTAAAACTCTTTCCCCTAAATTAGTACAGTTTTCTAATATTTCTCTTACATTTACTCTACTTATATTAGAGAAGTATGTTATATCATCGAAAATGACCAAGTCATACTGTGAAGTGATTTTTGACAAATTATTATAGTGTATAAATGTCAAATTTGAACTTGAAGATTTTTTTTCAATATATGAATGAGTTATGCTTGAATTAAATTCTCTTATTGTATTAATTAATTCCTTGTTTTCTCCATTTTTTCCCCATACATATAATATCTTTCCATCGTTTTGAGCAATCTTACTTATTATATTTGAAAAAACACATGCAGTATTAAATGGAACTGTAATTATAGTTAAAACCTTAATATTCTTCTTATACCAATAATCTATTTTATCAAATGCATACTTCAAATCTTCTAGAGTTACTTTACATTCATTCCTCATACACATATCTCCTCAATTACACGCTTCTATATAAATTAACCATTGACTTATAATCTATAAATTTTAATATATAGACTTATAAAAAGTCTTCTATTCAGTAATAAGTTTAAGAAATATAACTTTTAACTAACTTAATACCTTTACTCCCCAAATTCATCTTTAGTTATTATATCTCTTATTCTATATTTTAAAGCAGAATATCTTTCTATACTATTTGTATTATTTATCATATACATTAATGCTTTTTGAAAACCAACTACTACTACTAATTGTTTAGCTCTTGTAATTCCAGTATATAGCAAATTACGGTTCATCAGAAATGGTGATCCCATAAATGCTGGAATAATTACAACTTTAAACTCACTTCCCTGGCTCTTGTGAATTGTAGTCGCATATGCCAAATCCAATTCATCTAAAAAGTTAAAATCATAAATAACTTTTCTTTCCTCATCAAATACGATTGTTAAAACTTTATTCTCCTCATCAATGTTTTGGATGAATCCTAAATCCCCATTATAAACTCCAACGCCTTCATTTTCACCATTTCCACTGACGCTAATCCACTTTAGTGTATAATTATTTTTTGTTTGCATAACCTTATCGCCTTCTCTAAATATTATATCTCGAGAAGTTTTCTCTTTTTTGTCTTTTGATTGTGGATTAAATATTTCTTGAAGCCTATTATTTAAATTAGATACTCCAAGAGTTCCTTTTCTCATAGGTGTTAATACCTGCATATCCTTTAATATATCCCACGATTTATTAAACTTTGGAAGACGTCTATTTATTAAGTCTATTATGGTATTTACAATTCTTTCTTGATTTTCTTCACTAATAAAGAAAAAATCTTTATCTTTTTGATTCAGTAGTGGCATTTGACCTTCGTTTATCCTATGAGCATTTACTACAATTAAACTCTCAGAGCCCTGCCTAAATATTTCTTTTAATCTTACTACCTTTATATATTCACTCTCTATAAGATCCTTTAATACATTTCCTGCTCCAACAGACGGTAATTGATCAACGTCTCCAACAATTATTAATCTTGTACCTAATTTAATAGCCTTAAGTAAACTCTGCATTAAGATTATATCAATCATAGATGCCTCATCAATTATTATTACATCACAATCTAAAGGTGAGGATTCTCCTCTCTCAAAAACTGACTCATCCTCTTCTGAAACTCCCATTTCTAAAAGTCTATGGATAGTTTTAGCTCCTCTTCCTGTTGATTCAGTCATTCTTTTAGCAGCTCTTCCTGTTGGTGCCCCAAGCATTACCTTCATACCATTATTCTCATAGATATGTATTATCGCCTTTATAATTGTTGTTTTTCCTGTTCCTGGCCCACCTGTTATTATTTCTATTCCATTACTAAACGCCCCAAGTATTGCCTCTCTTTGAGACTCAGCAAATTTTATTTTCTGTTCCTTTTCAAAAACATCAATCTCAAAATCAATATCTGAGTTTATTGTTTGTATTTGCTGCAATCCTAAAGTTATTATTTTACTTGTTACTCCAAGTTCACAATAGTAATACTGAAGTAAGAAGCCTGCTTCAATACCATTAATGTTTTCAACAACTATTATCTGTTTTGCTGCCATGTCATAGATGGTTTTTTCAATCACATCTCTTGAAATCAGTAAATTTCTTTCACATTCTTCTATTATATTATCTTTTGGCATAAATGTGTTTCCTGAAGCGCAAAATTGATTCATAACATACTTAATTCCACTTTGAATTCTAAAGTCAGAATCACTTTTAACACCAATGCTCATAGCAATTCTATCTGCTGTTTTAAATCCAATACCTGAAATCTCATCACATAGTATATAAGGATTATTGCATACTATCTGCCTTGCATTTGGTCCAAACTTTTTATAAATTTTTACACATTGATTATTAGTCACTCCATGTTTATTAAAATATAGAATTATATCCTTTAGACCTTGCTGCTCTACATAAGATTCATATATAATCTGGAACTTCTTTTCTCCTATCCCCTCTATCTCCATAAGTCTTTCAATGTGGTTTTCCATTATATCAAGGGTATCTTCTCCAAACTTACCTATTATCTTTTTAGCTGTAACTGGACCAATCCCATGGATTATACCTGCGCTTAAATATTTCTCTATACCATCTAATGAAGTTGGTAGAAGTTCTTCATAATCTTGAATATTAAATTGATTACCAAACTGCTTATGCACAGTCCAATAACCTGTTAACTTTACATTTTGACCTTCTTTTAAAAAAGGAACTGTACCTACAGCACTGATTAAATTTTTCTCTGTCCTAATCCTGCAAACTACATAACCTGTATCTTCACTTTTAAAAACAATATTTTCAATAAAACCACTTAGAACTTCCATAAGATCTCTCCAACTCTTTTATGTATATTAATTTACAACCTATCTCAATCTTCACTTTGTTTTTATTATATCATAAATACATTATACGCTAACTTTTCATCAAGTATTGCATTTGTGTTATAATTATATCCTTTTATGGAGTATATATAATTTTTTGCAACGAAAAGCTGCCTTAAATCAACTTTAAGGCAGCTTGCATCTAATCATTATATATATTTTTTTATTTCTTCTACTTTATTTAATTGTTCCCATGGTAAATTTAAATCATTTCTTCCAAAGTGTCCATAAGCAGCTGTTTGTTTATATATAGGTCTTCTTAAATCAAGATCTCTAATTATAGCTCCTGGTCTTAAATCAAACACTTTTTCTACTATTTCAACGATTTTATCTTCATCTATTTTTCCTGTTCCAAATGTTTCTACTTCAATTGACACTGGCTTAGCAACACCAATTGCATATGCTAATTGAATTTCTAGCTTATCTGCAACACCTGCAGCAACTAGGTTTTTAGCAACCCATCTTGCAGCATAAGCAGCTGATCTATCTACCTTTGTTGGATCTTTTCCTGAGAAAGCACCACCGCCGTGTCTTCCATATCCACCGTATGTATCAACTATTATCTTTCTTCCTGTTAAACCTGAATCTCCTTGAGGTCCTCCAACAACGAATCTTCCTGTTGGATTAATGAAGTATCTAGTTTTGCTATCTAATAATTCAGCTGGAACAACAGCATCAATAACATACTTCTTAACATCTGCTTGGATTTGTTCTAAAGAAACTTTATCATCATGTTGTGTTGATATAACGATAGTATCAATTCTCTTTGGCTTATTATCTTCATATTCAACTGTAACTTGAGTTTTACCATCTGGTCTTAAATAACCTAATGTATCATTCTTTCTTACTTCTGTAAGTCTTCTTGATAACTTATGAGCCATAAATATTGGAAGTGGCATAAAGTCTTCAGTTTCATTAGTTGCAAAACCAAACATCATTCCTTGATCTCCAGCTCCTACAGCTTCAACCTCATCTTTTTCACCTTTTTTAGATTCAAAGGCTTCATCTACACCCATAGCAATATCCGCTGATTGTTCATCTATTGATGTAAGAACTGCACAAGTATCACAGTCAAATCCAAATTTTGCTCTGTCATACCCAATTCCTCTTACTGTTTCTCTTACTACTTTTGGAATATCAACATAACAATTAGTTGATATTTCTCCCATTACCATTACCATACCAGTAGTTGTACATGTTTCACATGCAACTCTTGCAAGTGGATCTTTTTCTAATAAAGCATCTAATATAGCATCTGAGATTTGGTCACACATTTTATCTGGATGGCCTTCTGTAACTGATTCTGAAGTAAATAATCTTCTCATTTTTTTCTCTCCTTAACTTAAATATTTGAAATAATTATTATATTTTTCTTTTGTTAATCAGGTTTGTACAAACTTAAGATAAATGAAAAAAACTCTTCGATAAGAAGAGTATAATTTTATAAATCACTTTCTTATCTTGTAGAAACACCTCTACAGGAATTGGCACCTTATATAATACAGGTTGCCGGGTTTCATAGGGCCCTTTCCCTCCACCTCTCTTGATAAGAGTCACATCATTTAATTTTCAAAAAGTATTTTACCACATCACTCAAAATTAGTCAACATTATAGAATACAATCCAGAGTTAAATTATAGAATCCAATCAATATACTATCTAATTACATACAGGTATATTAGATAGTACTTTATGATTATAAAGTACAAATAAAAAAAGAACAAACTAAGTTTATTCTTTTCTGGTGGAGGAAGATGGATTCGAACCATCGAAACGAAACGTAACAGATTTACAGTC
>NZ_LZZL01000064.1:0-34054 GCF_002006495.1 Clostridium sp. BL-8 | reverse complement strand
ACAAAATTGAATATATGTAATTAATTTGATGTATTCAATAGATAAGGAAAAAATACCACCAACAGTCAGAGAAATATGCAAGATTGCAGATATTAGTTCAACATCATCAGTACAAGCTCACATAGATAGATTAGAGAAAAAGGGATATATAAAAAAGGATAAAGGTTGCAATAGGAGCATAAGAATAAAGGAAATAATTTAGTTGGAAGTTTTTGATTACTAAATTAACGTAAAATGATATTACGTAACAAAAAATTATAAAAATTATATTTTGTGTTAAAATAAATAAAAATTTAGAGTTTTCTTAGAAGACACCCAATAACATAATACGATATACTATATCGATTATTGTTATTGGGCATAATATTAAAATCCCCAGTATAGGAGATGATATACATATGATAAGAATTTATTTATCTAGAGTATTGGGAGAAAAAAGATGGACTCAGGCTGATTGGTCTAGGAAAACAGGAATAAGACCTAATACTATTTCGGAGCTTTACAATGAATTAGTTGAGAGAGTTAACTTAGATCATCTTGATAAAATATGTGAGGTTTTAGAATGTGATCTTATGGATATATTAAAATATGATCCTAATAATGATACTGATGATTAAACTTGAAATTAAAAAATTACTTCAATATTAAGATATAAATAATATATAATACATAAAAACTTTTCGCATATAATTTTAACAGTATAATTTGTATAAATTTATGCTATAATACTAGATAAGAAAAGCTTAGTACTGCAAATATTAAGCTAATCCTAGAACGTTTTTTGTTTTAGGGATATTAGATTGAATTATTGATTTAAGAAAAGAGTACTACTCTTTGGGAGAAGGTGGGGCACTCTTTTCTTTTTCTTTTATACTTTTAAGTGTGTAGTAGGCTAATAATTATCGAAAATCTAGAGTATGCATAATTCTTTACCTTGATCAGTTTTCACATAATAAGATATAGTATTATTTTTTTCATATTTTTCATATATATCTACTACTTTATATTCATCTCTTGTTTGATTGCTATATCCATCTCTTGTATTATCTTCTATAAATTTGATATCATTACCCTCAATAATTAAATCGTGTATTATTGCACCGCCCTCATCTGTATATATAGTTATTCTTACCATATCTCCTGCACTTGCTTTTTTATTTTTATAGATTTCAATAAATTTATCAAGCTTTTCTTTATTGTAATACTTACCAAGTGAAGATACGACATCACCATTTTTTTGAGCTAAAGTAGGGGGATATTCATGTGGTAATTTATCTAGGTCTGCATAAGAATTTTGAGCATTTTGAATCCACGCTCCATTGGAATCTAATGAATAACCATCAATGGTAGTATTTTGTGCTAAAGCACCATTGTCATACAAATAATACCACTTACCTTCATCTTGTACCCATCCTGTTTTCATGTATCCATTATTATCAAAGTAATACCACTTTCCATCAATTTCTTTCCAACCAACTGACCACGAACTTCCTTCTGAATTCCACCAACCATTATTATCTTGTTTCCATTCAGCACTTGCTCCTATTGGATTTGAGACCAATAATACTGCTACTGCAATTGTATTCACTATTGTTTTTGATAATTTCAATTTTTTCATTTTAACTCCCTTCGTTTATTTTATATGTACTAATTAATAAAAGTAATAATGTAAAGTCCAATAAAAAGGACTTTACATTATTTGAATTATTTTTCTTTTTTATTCAATACTGCATTTTTTATATCTTTAATGAAATCTTCTTTTTTAAGATCTCCATATTTACTTTTTAATTTGTCATGTAATTGTACACTATCATTTGTTAATTTAAATTTACCTTGATGTGAACCTGTTACATAGTATTTATTATTAACGCAATTTAAAAAGAATAGCGAACTATCTCCTTTATTGAAGTTATCACTACCATCTATAACTTCAGTAATTTTATCAGAACTCACATTATCACTAGTAATACCGTCAGCTTTCATTATTTGCATTCTGAATCCTTTGGCATCTTCTCCTGCAATAGTACCACCACGAAGCCTTACAGATATTACATCACCAGCTTTTAATGTTCCAGCCAAATTATTTGTAACCTTGATTTTTACATCAGTAAAAATACCACTTTTATCATAAGAAGATATCTTATCTTGTATTTCTCCTTGAATTATAGTATTAGAATCGTTAGTTAATTCATTAACATCAGAATAATTTTTAAGACAATCTTCTAGAGTTGCTACATATGAAAAATCTGTCTCATCTGCAGTCACGGCACTACTAGTTGTAGTATCTGTGATATTTAATGTTGATGGAGTTGATAAATTAGTTGATTTAGAAGATGTTAACCTGCTGCCATATAAATGTATTATGCCATTAGTGTCATCGATTTGTGGAGTATAGACTGTTCTAGCACTGGACGGATACATAAGTACAGTTCTATCATTAGAATGTGCTAAACCAAATGCATGTCCAAGTTCATGTGCCAATGAAGCTGTCTTAACAGATGTTGATAAGGTGTTATATACACTAGGATTGATTATGATATGAGATTTGCTCCAGTTGCTAGTTGGGCCTGAGTGATTATCTGAGTCTCCGCCTACCCATTTTGAATTTGTTAAATAGAATTTTGTAAAAGCTATAACTCCAGCATTATCATCGGCAGCATTAGTTAAATCTTCATCATAATAAAATATAATGTTCGCACTTCCATGTTTTGCAGTTTCTGTTAAGGAGACACCACAATTTGTATTATTCCAACTATTTGCTGCTGATTTCATGGTACTTTCAATATATGAATTTACTGAATCGTCTTCTGTGGAATATGTTAAATTAGAAACTCCACCAGTAAATACATGATCATTGAATGTACTATATGCAAATGCAGGAAATGAATTTGATATAACTACACTAGAACAAATAAGTAAAGATAACATAAAATTTCTTTTTTTCATAATTTAAACCCCTTTTTTAAAAATTATTTACAAATTATATTATTTTCTAAATAAGTAAAATTGTAAATAATTTTGGAATAAAAGGTAAATATTATGGTATTAATCATATACTGTTTTTTAAATTTGTAATTTAAATTGCAAAAACCAAAGATTTTTATACAGTTCTACTAATATTTCTTAAAATCAGGTCTTAATCAAAGAAATAATAGCTTAAGTTGAAATAAACATTAAAAAACACTATAATGCAGCATTTAAGAAATTTTTACATAAATATATAGCATCTTAATAAAAATATTTTTTTGGCAAATTAAATGTTTTTATTAAACGTTTTTTAGAAACTGTGGTTGGTTCAAAAACACGTTTAAATGTTGCACATTATTACAATGTGCTTAAGGCAGCACACAGAAGTAATCAAATATTTTCAAAAACCAAAAGAAGAGAGTTTCTTTGAAGATTTGAAAGGCAGTGAAGGATGCTTAGCTGTTAGCGATTCAATTAAGGAATTTCTTAAGAAATATGGTATGCGTTGTTCAGCAGAAATTGATATAACTAGAACTAGATGGAATGAAAGGCCGACTATACTTGTTTCAGCTATTCTTAGCAATATAAAAGCTTTTGGGCCAAATGGACATAGTATGAAATTTGAGCAGGGATTGAAAGAAGCAAAATAGAAGGAGCAGGAAATCGTAAGTTCTCTTGAAAAATTGCCTGGTG
The DNA here is from genome assembly GCF_002006495.1 of Clostridium sp. BL-8. Lineage (NCBI taxonomy): Bacteria > Bacillati > Bacillota > Clostridia > Eubacteriales > Clostridiaceae > Clostridium > Clostridium sp. BL-8. The sequence goes on along the minus strand of NZ_LZZL01000064.1, from coordinate 30,394 downwards.
GAAAAAGAAAGGCGAAAAAGGCAAAAAAGACAATCAATGTTTTGCGTAATTATGCCGGCTACCGTGAATTCAATAAATATATTTTAATATGGTATGAATGGATCATAAAGCAGGCTTTTATGAAGGAAGCAGATGTTTTAGTTATTAAAAAAATAATAAATAATAGAGAAGATATATATTATCTAACCTTCGATGAACTTAGGGAGGTTATTAAAACAAATAAATTGGATTATAATATCATAACTAAAAGAAAAGAGGACTACGAAATCTTTGAAAAACTTACACCTCCTCGAGTTATAACATCAGAAGGAGAGATTATAACTGGGGAATATAATACAGATAAAATACCAGAAGGTGCTTTAGCAGGAGTAGCAGTTTCATCAGGTGTTGTTGAAGAGCGAGCAAGGGTTGTTTTAAAAATGGAGGATGCCAATATAGAAGAAGGCGATATTTTGATTACAACTTTTACTGATCCCAGCTGGACTCCTCTATTTGTATCAATTAAAGGATTGGTTACTGAAATAGGCGGAATGATGACCCATGGAGCAGTTGTTGTAAGAGAATACGGATTGCCTGCAGTGGTAAGTGTTGAAAATGCTACAAAATTAATTAAAGATGGACAAAGAATAAGGATTAATGGAAAAGAAGAATATGTAGAAATTCTGTGATTGGTAAGATTAAAAGCTAAAATATTTAAAGAGCGAGCTAACCGGGTCGCTCTAAAATTTGCAATATATTAGAGTGGATGGTTTTCGAGAAGAAAGGTAACAAAACATTGAATGAAAAAGGAACGAGGCATAACTTTTATTATTATTTATAGATTAGAAAAAAGTTTTTTTAATCTCCCTAATTATACGAATCTTAAAAAAGCAATACAAAATACAGTTCAAAATAGGTTTAATGGTTTATAATTATTATATATTTTTAGCAAACTACTTAAAGACATAAAGTTTAAGAGAAAGAAGGCGTTATTATATGGTAAAGAAAACGTTATCCTCAAATTGTTTTAATGAATTCAAAGTAATATTAGATAGTGTGTCCAACGAAATAATTGTAATTGATTGTAAAAATAAAATATTTTTTATTAATGAATCGGCTAGTATTCTTTTTAGAACAGATAGAAAGAATAGCTTAGGCAAGGATGTTAATGAATTAATACGAAACTCTGAACTATCTTACTTTTTGTCTGAGAAAAAAATGGAGCTTAAAAAGTCTATAGTAATTAACAATTTAAATTTGGTATTGAGAATTGTACCTTTGAGGGAAGATAAAAACATAATAGGAACTATATTAATTTTTAGTAATATAGAAAACTATAATGAATTGCTTCATAAGCTCGATGAGGAGAAAAATAGTAGTGAAATATTAAATACTGTAATTGAAACTGCTTATGATGGAATGGTTATCATTAATAAAATGGCGATAATAACAATGATTAGTAAGGCTTATACGGAGTTTTTAGGAATAAAAAGAGAGGATGTAATTGGCAAACATGTAGCAGACGTTATAGAAAACACTAGAATGCCCATAGTATTAAAGACAGGTAAAGAAGAAGTGGCACAGCTTCATAAGATTAAAGGAAATTATATGATAGCATCAAGAATACCAATAATAAAAAATGGCGAAATAATAGGGGTAGTAGGCAAGGTATTATTTAGAAATGTAAAAGAATTGAATAATCTTTATAGAAAAATAAGTGTTATAGAAAAGGAATTAGAAAACTATAAATCAAAGCTTAGAGAATTCAATACAGCCAGTTATTCTCTTAAAAATATTATAGGTGAAAGTGATCCGATTGTTTTGGCTAAAAATATAGTGAGGAAAGCCGCACATACTACTTCAAATGTACTCATTTTAGGAGAAAGTGGTACTGGTAAGGAAATCTTTGCTCATGCCATCCATTCGGAAAGTAAACGCCATGAAGGACCTTTTGTTAAAGTAAATTGTGCAGCAATCCCAAGTGATTTACTTGAATCAGAATTGTTTGGCTATGAAGCGGGAGCTTTTACGGGAGCTAGAAAAGAAGGTAAAATAGGAAAATTTGAAATAGCAAATGAAGGTACAATATTTCTAGATGAAATAGGAGATATGCCTCTTCACATGCAGGTAAAGCTTTTAAGAGTTATTCAAGAACGAGAAGTAGAAAAGGTTGGTGGGGTTGCCAGCAAAAAAATTAATATAAGAATAATTGCGGCAACAAACAGAAATCTTGAGAAATTGGTATCAGAAGGAAAGTTTCGTGAAGACCTGTACTATAGACTCAATGTCGTAACGATTGAGATTCCTCCTTTAAGAGAACGTGGAAATGATATAATACTTATTTCTAATCATTTGATCAAAAAGCTTTCACTTGATTTAAATAAGAAAGTTACAGGAATTTCAAGAGAGGCTGAACAATATCTTAAAACCTATGAATGGAAAGGTAACGTAAGAGAATTAGAGAATATATTAGAACGAGCTATTAATATTATGGAGGATAATGAGATTATTGATATAAAGGATTTACCCAAAGAACTTACTGGTAAAAAGATTGAAATAATACCGAAAAAGCTTCAAGATGTTCTTGCTGAAAGTGAAAAAAATGCTATTATTTTCGCTCTTAGAGCTGCGAAGGGAAATAAGACAAAGGCGGCAAAAATTCTTGATATAGGACGAACTAGTTTATATGAGAAAATAGAAAAGTATAAAATACAGGTGTAGTTGTACGAAGAAGCGTACAACTATTTTTTTATGCGCAATATAGTTGTACGAAGAATCGAACACTATATAAATGTTTACGTGAAACGTGTACGAAAAAGCGAACATAAATTTATAAAATTAATTAAAATCTTTTAAATATATAGAGAAGAAAGCGCATTATTGTGATTGTTTCTTTCTTAAAATTTTGGCATAGATATTGCTTATATAAATATATGTAAACGAAATCATAAATAAAATATTAAGTTGTTGTTTCATTGAGTATATAGAAAGGAGGATGAGATATGAACAAGATAATGTCATTTGAGCAGGCAATCGACCTAATTAAAAATGGAGATACTGTTGCATTTGGTGGGTTCATTGGTGCTGGGCATGCTGAGGGAATTTCTAAGAAATTAAAGGAAATTTACATAGAGCATGGCACTCCCAATAATTTAACGCTTGTTTATGCAGCTGGGCAAGGAGATGGGAAAGAAAAAGGTTTAAACCATCTCGGCCAAGAAGGTCTTATTTCAAAGGTAATAGGAGGGCATTGGGGATTGGCTCCTAAGATACAAAAGCTTGCAATTGAAAATAAAATAAAAGCTTATAATCTTCCACAAGGAGTTATATCTAGTCTTTATAGAGATATTGCAGCTGGTAAGCCTGGAACAGTTACTCACGTAGGGCTTAAAACTTTTGTGGACCCAAGAGTAGAGGGGGGAAAACTAAATGAGAGCACAACTGAGGATATTGTAAAAGTAATTGAAATAGATGATAAGGAATATCTCTATTACAAGGCATTTCCTATTGATATAGCTGTACTTAGAGCTACTTATGCAGATGAGGATGGAAATGCAAGCCTTCAAAAAGAAGCTGCAACTCTTGATGGTCTTGCAATGGCACAGGCAGCAAAAAATTCTGGTGGAAAAGTTATTCTTCAGGTTGAAAAGATAGTATCTAGAGGAACTTTAGATCCTAAGCTTGTAAAAATTCCTGGAATACTTGTCGATGCAATAGTTGTTGCTGAAGCAGAAGATCATATGCAGACTTTCTCTGAAATGTTTAATCCAGCTTTTTGTGGAGAAATAAAGATGCCTGCAAATTCTATCAAATGCCTGCCAATGGATGAAAGAAAAATAATAGCAAGACGTTGTGCAATGGAGCTTATACCAAATGCAGTAACTAATCTTGGAATAGGTATGCCAGAAGGAATTTCAATGGTAGCAAATGAAGAAGGTATAGGAAATACTATGAGATTAACCATTGAATCAGGTCCTATTGGAGGTATTCCAGCAGGTGGATTGAGTTTTGGAGCAGCTATAAATCCAGATAGTATTATAGATCAATCATCTCAATTTGATTTTTATGATGGCGGTGGATTAGATATAGCATTTTTGGGATTAGCTCAATGTGATAAAAAGGGTAATATAAATGTAAGTAAGTTTGGACCTAAAATAGCAGGTTGTGGAGGGTTTATAAATATTACTCAAAATGCTAAGAAGGTTGTATTCTGTGGAACTTTTACAGCAGGAGGACTTAGAATTAATATTACTGGCGGTAAATTAGTAATTGAAAATGAAGGAAAGTCAAAGAAATTTATTGATAGTGTTGAACAAATTACATTTAGTGGAGATTATGCTAAAGATGTTAATCAGCCGGTGCTTTATATAACTGAAAGAGCAGTTTTCAGGCTAACAAGAGATGGAATAACTTTGGAGGAAATAGCTCCTGGAATAGACTTACAAAAGGATATTCTTGATCAAATGAATTTTAAACCAATAATTTCAAGTGACTTAAAGATAATGGAACAAAGGATTTTTGAGGATAAGCTAATGAAATTAAAATAAAAGATCCATATAAGCAAAATGGAGACATGGATAAAATAATTAAAATGAAAAATAATAAAATAATGGAGGTTTTATATATGGCAGTTATAGGAATTTTATTAAGTTTAGGACTTTTAATGTTTATGGCCTATAGAGGTTTTTCAGTTATTGTTTTTGCACCTATATTTGCAATAGCTGCAGCTATATTTTCTGGAATGGCAATTATGCCGACTTATACAGAAATCTTTCTACCGAACTTGGGTAACTATGTAAAAGTTTACTTCCCTTTCTTCTTATTAGGTGCTGTATTTGGGAAAGTTATGGAACAATCTGGTGCAGCAAAATCTATTGCAAAATTCATAGTAGAGAAGTTAGGTAAAAAACGTGCTATGTTGTCCGTAATTTTAGCAGCGGCTATACTAACTTATGGTGGGGTAAGTCTTTTTGTTGTAGCATTTGCTGTATATCCATTTGCAGCATCTATATTTAAAGAAGCAGATATACCAAAGAGACTTGTTCCAGCGACTATAGCTGTTGGTGCTTTCACATTTACTATGGATGCACTTCCAGGAACACCGCAGATTCAAAACTCTATACCAATGAAGTTTTTTAATACAGATCTTTATGCTGCTCCTGTATTTGGAACACTAGGTGCAATTATAGTTTTAATTTGTGGTGTATCTTATTTAGAGTGGCGTAAACGTAAGGCTCAGGCTAATGGGGAAGGATATGGAGAAAATCATAAACAAGAACCAGTACTTGTTGAAGATGAAAATTTACCAAATCCATTTTTATCAGCTTTACCACTAGCATCTGTACTTGGGCTAACTTTAATTTTGCAAAAGCTAGTGTTTCCTAAGTGGGATATTGTATCGTGGGTAACAAAGGAACCTTATAACATTCCAGAAGCAAGTGTTGTAGGTTCAATGAATAACTGGGCACTTATGATTGCACTTGTATGTGGTATTATTCTTGCAGTTTCTATAAATCCAAAACGTATGAAAGGTAATTTAGCAACAGCAATTAATGCTGGTGCAATTGGATCACTTTTAGCTGTTATGAATACGGCATCAGAAGTAGGCTTTGGTAATGTTATAAAAACTTTACCAGGATTTCAATCTATAGCTCATGCATTAACAAATATTAATTCAAATGGAAGTCCATTACTTTCAGAAGCGGTTACAGTGAATACTCTTTCAGGGGTGACAGGTTCTGCTTCAGGTGGAATGAGTATAGCACTTGATACGTTTGGTAAACAATATTTAGAATGGGCAAGTAATGCTGGTGTAGATCCACAATTACTTCACCGCGTTGCCGCTATGGCATCAGGAGGAATGGATACATTGCCTCATAATGGTGCAGTTATTACTTTACTTGGAATTGCAGGTTTGACTCACAAACAATCATATAAGGATATTTTTGCAATTACTTGTATTAAAACAGGAACTGTATTTTTATTAATTATACTACAAGGCATATTACATTTTGTTTAATAAGAGTATAAAAAAATAGGTGAAATCTACTATAGTGGATAAAGTATAAAGGGAGGAATTATAAAGATGAAAGGTTTGACTATAAAGGAGTTAAATATTGGCGATAAAGCATCTTTTCAAAAGACAATTACAGAAACAGACGTGTATTTATATGCTGGGATAACTGGAGATTTAAATCCAGCGCATATAAACCATATCGAAGCAGAAAAAACAATGTTTAAAGGTAGAATTGCTCACGGTATGTTAACGGCTGGTCTAGTATCCGCAGTATTAGGTATGCAGCTTCCAGGGCCAGGTTCTATTTATCTTGGACAAGAACTAAAGTTTTTAGCTCCAGTAAAAATAGGAGACACAATTAAAGCAGAAGTAGAAGTAATAGAGAAGATTGATGAAAAGAATAGGATAAAACTAAGTACCATATGCACAAATCAAAATGGTGTTGAAGTACTTAAAGGTATAGCTACTATAATGCCACCAAAATAAAGACAAGCTTCTAAAAAATTGGTGTTTTATGATTAAATTCATATGTTTTAAGAAAAAGCTATTATCCTTGTTTTGATATGGTGATATAATTTAATTTGCAAAGAATATAGCCAATTTATATAAACGAATTATGTTTATATTTTAAGAGATAACGAATTTTTTAAAGTGTAGAAAACAATAGAATTATTGTTTTCTACCTTTATTTTATTTGTGGGAAATAAATATCTTTACTATAAATTAATTATGAATTCCTAGTTATTATATAGTTTGATTAGCATATGTCTATAAAAATTAAAATGAGAAGAGGCGAATTATATGGAAGATATAATAGACAATTTGTTAAATAAATCTAAGGAAAATTTTATGATGGCTATTGAAATATATAATAAGCCTACAATTCACTATAGAGTTGAGGGTTTTTGCTTTTTTATCTGTAATTCATGGGAGTTAATGCTTAAGGCACATATGATTGACAAGCTTGGTGAGGTGAGTATTTACTATAAAAATAATTCCAGTAGAACCTTGACCCTGAAAAAGTGTATTAGCATTATTTTTACTAATGAAAAAGCGCCTTTAAGACTTAACTTGGAAAAGATAATTGAATTAAGAAATACAAGCACATATTTTATTACAGAAGAGTATGAGCTTATATATCTACCAATATTTCAATCGTGCATTTTTAATTTTATGGAGAAAATGTATGAGTTTCATAATATAGATATGACAGCAATTACACCGTGGAGTTTTTTGATGTGGACTATGAACAGAAATATGATAAATATTAATGAAATAAGAGCAAAGTATGCAGGAGAAATTGCCAATAAATTAATTAATGCTAGTACTGATATCTCAAGCTTATCATCACAAAATAACCATACTTTTTCTGTAAAAGTAGAATGTTTTAACTGCATCACTAAAGATAAAAATAAAGGAGGAGGTATTACTTATATTAGCAATGAAACTAAAAACGAAATTAAAATGAGACAAGAAGCAGAGGATCCTAATAGTACACATAAATACAATATGAAATCCTGTAATAAGGAAATAAATAAAAGGCTTAAAACATTAGGAATAAATTTGAAGTTTAATAAATATCATTTTGAACTATTTTGCAAGTATTATAGTTTGAAGAAAAATCCTAAATTATGTTATACCTATAATGTAAATTCAAGCCCTAATTATAGTTATTCTCTCCAAACTATAGACTTTATTGTAGAGGAAATAAAAAAAGATCCTAAAAATGTTATTCAAAATTTGAGAGAAAAAATAAAAAAATAAGCCAACCCTAGGGGCAAAGGATTCTTAGCACTATGCCTACTCTCATTCGAGAACCCAGCCTTATTCCTTCACGAGTCAACTTATTTATATTATAATATATTAGAAAAACTTGTCAAATATTCTTTGTTAGTTAATGTCCTAAAGGATGTATTATAATTTATAAGTAACTAAGATGATAATTAATAAATAAAAAAGCCCTATGTATTAAAAAAATAGAGGCTTTTTCATTTATTAAAATATACATACGTATGCTCATTTTTGATTTTTGGAAATATAATCATAAACAATTTTAGGTGTTCCAAGAGTTAAATCTGTAAGTATATGTGATGCAGATATAATTTCTAATACTGGTAAGTCAGCTAAAGGAGCTAGTGCGTGGCTAAACAATTGTAGACGAGCGCTACCAGTCCATGCACCATGTATTGTTATATCAGTATTTTCTGCGCATATAAGTTCACAAATTCTTGGCTTACCATCATAACCTTGAATAATTTTTAACATAAAATTAGGCCTTGAAATTTGTGAATAAGCTTCTTTAAGATCTAGAGGTTCATGTTTATATCCCATTGTGGCAGTGGCCACTGGCAATGTGCCATATTTTAATGTCCCAACCAATGTATCTGAATCAACAAATAACTTCGGATTTCCAAGTTTTTTAGGATAAGCGCTACTTTCTCTTCCAACAGCTATAGCTGGCTCATTATCAAGGTACATCATATGCAAGTAATCTCCGCTAACTCCATTGAATGTTACTGGGATAGCCTGACCACATTCTGTATATGAGCCCAATCCAGTTGTATCCGGCATAGCCATCATTTCAAATCTCACATAAGGGCCGTCTAACTCAAGTGGTTCTGGAACTATTTTTCTAAGAGCTTCTAAATCAGTACGATAAATGATATTTAAATATTCTCTATTATGAAATTTATATGGTCCTCTAGGAAATGCTGGAGCAGATATGGGAGTTGTAATTTGTTTTATTACTTCAGTTTCTAGCATAGAATTATCACACTCTTTTCTTATTTTTTAATTATATAGAGAGCCTAAGCTTAAGAGACTATGACTTTAAAATAAAAGATCTATATGTCCATAATTTCTATGTTATTTGGGATAATTAAATTTGCATCTGTTAAAGACTTTATTTCATCAACAGTCGTATCTTTGTGAATTTCTCTTAAAATTAATCCGTCACGTGTTACTTTAATTACGCATAATTCTGTAATTATTAAATCTACTTGAGCTTTTGCAGTAAGTGGGAGAGTGCATTTTTTTACAATCTTGGGCTTGCCTTTACCAGTATGCTGCATTGCTACTATTACTTTTTTTGCTCCTATTGCTAAATCCATAGCACCGCCCATGCCTGGCACAATTTTACTTGGGACAATCCAGTTGGCTAAATTTCCTTTCTCATCAACTTCTAAAGCACCTAGAACAGCAACATCTACATGCCCACCTCTAATTAGCGAGAAAGATATTGAGCTATCAAAGAAAGCACCTTGAGGCAGAAGAGTTACATATTGGCCACCGGCATTTATTATATCAGGATCATATTCACCTGAAGCTGCTAGTTCTCCCATACCAACCATACCATTTTCGGATTCAAAAGCGATATTCATTTCCTTTGGTATATAATTAGTAACTAAAGTTGGAAGTCCTATTCCAAGATTAACAAGTTGCCCAGCTTTTAATTCCTTAGCAACTCTTTTGGCGATTATCTCTTTAGCTAAAATTTTATTGGCAATCATTTAAACCACCTCTTTTACTATATAATCTACTAATATACCTGGAGTCATTATATTCTCTTTGTTTAGTCCATCAGCTTTTACTAACTTATCAGCTTCTACTATAACTGTATTACCGGCCATTGCCATGTATGGATTGAAGTTTTTCGTAGCGGCTCTATAGAAGGTGTTTCCAAATTCATCTACTATACTACCTTTTATTAATGAGATATCAGCTGATAATGGAAGTTCTAGTAAATATTTTTTGCCGTTAACATTAACTTTTTGCTTACCTTTTTCTACAATAGTGTCTACCCCAGTTGGGGTTAATACACCTCCAAGGCCAGAACCACCTGCACGAATTCTTTCTATTAAAGTTCCCTGAGGAGAAAGCTCAACTTCAAGTTCACCAGAAGTCATTTTTTTTCCGGTTTCAGGATTTGTTCCAATATGAGAAGCAATTACTTTAGAGACCTGACCATTTACAATAAGTTTACCAATACCCTTATCTGGAAAAGCTGTATCGTTGCATATAACAGTTAGATTTTTAATATTTAAATTAACTAAAAAGTCTATAATATTTTCTGGTGTTCCGCAATTTAAGAAGCCGCCAACCATAATTGTCATGCCATCTTTAAATAAGTTCTTTAAATTTATTAATTTAGTTATTTTGCTCATTTTAGCAACTCCTTTCTGAATATTTTTCTGTAATCTCATAAATAAACTTGTAAATTCAAGAAGGAAGTTAACCGGCTAACACACATCTTCTTTGACGTGTGAAGTTTCTTGCAGAGGTTATACCTTCACCAGTACAGCCGGCAATAGTGAAAGTTGTAAATCCTTCAGCATTATAACCTACTCCAGCAAAGGATTTTGCATTTTTTACAAAGATAGTAGTATCTATTTCTTTCTCAAATCTATTTAAGTTATCTATATTTTTGGAATAAATATAGGCACTATGTTTTCTGTTTTGTTCTGATATTTTTGCATATTTTATAGCCTCATCGATATTTTTGACTCTCACGATGGGTAGTATTGGCATCATAAGTTCTGTCATTACAAAAGGATGATCTGCCTCTACTTCGCAGATTATACATCTAACACTTGAAGGAGCTTCAACATCTATCTCATTTAAGAATAATTTTGCATCTTTTCCAACCCATTTTTTATTTATGTTATATTCTTGAGTTTCATTATTTTTTTGTAATATTAAATTCAAAAGTTTTGTTATTTCATCTTTATTTATAATTACAGCATTATTTTTTAACATATTAGCTATTAAATTATCTGCAACATTGTCAAAAACAAATACTTCTTTTTCAGCAATACAAGGTAAATTATTATCAAAAGAGCAGCCTTCAATGATATTTTTTCCGGCTTTTTCAATGTCAGCAGTATCATCTACAATAACTGGAGGATTTCCAGCACCAGCACCTATAGCTTTTTTACCAGAATTTAAGAGAGTTTTTACCATTCCAGGACCGCCAGTTCCGCATAAAAGTTTTATTTCTGGATGTTTTATAATTGCATCTAAGGATTCCATGGTTGGATTTTTTACAGCTGTTATTAGATTCTCAGGACCTCCACATGAAACAATAGCTCTATTTATCATATCGACAGCAAAAGCAACACATTTTTTTGCACTGGGATGTCCATTAAAAACTACAGCATTTCCAGCAGCTATCATTCCTATGCTGTTGCAGATAACAGTTTCAGTTGGATTAGTAGAAGGTGTTATTGCGCCTATAACACCATATGGAGCCATTTCAACTACTGTAAGTCCATTATCTCCTGACCAGGCTGTAGTAGTTAAATCTTCTATACCAGGAGTATACTTAGCCACTAATTCATGTTTTAATATCTTATCTTCATATCTTCCCATATGTGTTTCGTCTAAAATCATTTTAGCTAAAATTTTTTTATTTTTTAATGTGGCTTTCCTTATTTCAGTTATTATTTTTTCTCTTTGTTCCTTTGTATAATAAAGAGAAAATTCCTTTTGTGCAGTTATAGCTTTATTAATAGCAACTTCAACATCTTCGAAAACTCCAGAATATGAAGTGCTATTTTCGTAGTTTTTTAAATCGGCATTTTTAATATTTGTTTTAAATTTTAAATTTTCAGTTTCTGATATTGTTGTATCTTTGTTCATAATTATTCCTCCTTGTAATTTAAAAAATAATTTACATTAGAAAATCACTATTTTATATAGGTAAATAGCAAGATCCAATGAGTATATAAAGTATAATAGCCATTGCTTATTACAAAAACAACCTATAAATACAATAAAATCAATATAAAGGAAATAAAACGTTACCAAGTTACAAATTTGTAACATATTTTTATTAAATAAATTATAGAAACATAGAATTAGAAAATTTGGAGAATATTCTGAAAATATAAGCATATCATAAATTAATTAATATATTTATGTTTTAGTAAAGGATGTAAATCTATATGAAGAATATTAATATAAAAAAGCCTTTTAAAAACTATCATACAGGAAGAATTATTATTCTGATATCTTCAATGGTACTAATTTATTTACTTATTTCATTATATTTTGTTAATCATTACTTTTTTAATACAGTAATAAATGGAGTAAATGTATCATTAAAAGCACATGAGGATGTAAGTGATATAATTAAAAATTACATTGAAAATTATAAGTTACAGCTAATCGAAAGAGAAGGAGAAACAGAAGAAATATTAGGACAAGATATAGGATTACAATATAATGAAAAAAATGATATTTCTAAAATCAATAAACTTCAAAGTTCATATAAATGGATAAGTTCATTATTAAAGGAACAAGATTATTATGAAGATGATTTATTTTTTTATAATAAAGATAATCTGGAAAATAAAATAAATCAATTAAATTGTTTGAATAAGGAGATTATAGAACCACAAAATGTGAGCTTTAAATACTCAAGTGGTTTATATGAAGTAGTTAAAGAGGTATATGGAAACAAAATATATAAGGACAAGCTAAATGAGACTATAAAAATGAGTATAACGCAAGGAAAAACAAAATTAAATTTGGATGAGAATCTTTGTTATGAAAATCCAGAATATACTACTACTTCTAATAAGACTATGGAAGCTATTAATTTGCTAAACAAGTATACATCGACAAAGATAACCTACATATTTGGAAATAAGAGTGAAGTTCTGGATGGAAGTATAATAAATGGGTGGCTTGGCGTTGATGATAACTTAGATGTAGAAATAAATGAAAAAGCAGTTAATGAATACTTGAAAAACTTAAGCAAAAAATATGACACAGTTGGTATAACAAGAAAGTTTAAAGCATCTATAAATAAAATAGTAGAAGTTAAGGGTGGATTTTATGGTTGGAAAATTAATTGTGTATCTGAAACAAAAGCACTATTAGAAAACATAAAACATGGGGATATACTTCAAAAAGAACCGATATATACTCAAAAGGCTTTATATAGAGATGAAGATGATATAGGAAAAACTTATGTAGAAATTAATCTGACAAGGCAGCATTTATGGTTTTATAAGGAAGGGAAGCTTATAACTCAAGGTGACATAGTAACAGGTAACCCTAATAGAGGAAATCCTACTAAGCTTGGTGTTTATATGCTTAACTATAAAGAAAAAGGATCAACATTAAATGGAGAAAATTATGAAACAAAAGTAAGCTATTGGATGCCTTTTAACGGAAACATAGGTATACATGATGCAAGTTGGAGATATTCTTTTGGCGGAGATATATATAAGAGCAATGGGTCTCATGGATGTGTAAATGCTCCACTATATTTAGCGAAAAAAATCTTTGATAATATAGAAGATGGAACTCCTATTATTTGTTATGAAGAATAGAAAAATGGTGAAGAGTACATTGCTTAGTAACTTATAAATATATATTTAATATTTACAATTGATTAAAAAAGTGCTAATATTATTTTCAAATAAGAGGAAAGTGCACGAAACTCTTAAAGGCACATTCAAAAAATAATAAGTTAATTTTAATCCATTGCATTTTTCTATGTGCCTAAAATTAAATATTAATTGAGCAATGAGAGGGAAAAGTATTATAGAATACAGTTTTCAGAGATGGAGTGTCAAAAGGCTGTAAGCATTCCTAAATATGACTATAAGAAAAACTACCCTGGAGCTATGGCTGATTATCAAAATTTTGTGAAAAGTCATCGGTGGAAATCGTTAAAAATTATAGAGATGAATTGGATTGTTTTAATTCAATTTGGGTGGAACCACGGATATTATGCATTCGTCCCAAGGCTTGGGATGAATGCTTTTTTTGTACAAAAAATTAAGAATGTGTATATAAGAAATAAATTAGTTTAGTAAAAGGAGGTAATTAGTTATGATGAATATAAAACTTAAAGATGGATCAATAAAGGAAATTTCAGAAGACTCAAGCATTTATGAACTTGCAGGTTTAATCAGTAAAAATTTAGCTAAAGTTGCAATAGTAGGGGAAGTAAATGGAACTTTAGTTGATTTAAGTTATAAATTAAAAGACAATGATGAGGTAAATATTTTAACTTATGACGATGAAAAAGCAGTTGAAGTAATAAGACATTCTACTTCGCATATTATGGCTCAGGCAGTTAAAAGACTTTATAAAAATGCAAAACTTGCTATAGGCCCATCAATAGAAAATGGTTTTTATTATGATTTTGATATAGAAAATTCATTATCTGTAGAAGACCTAAGTAAGATTGAAGCGGAAATGAACAAAATAATAAGTGAAAATTTAAGTTTTGAGAGAATTGATGTTTCAAGAGAAGAGGCAATAAAGTTAATGGAGGAAAAAGGAGAAAACTATAAAGTAGAGTTAATTCTAGATCTTCCAGAAGGTGAAAAAATATCTTTATATAAGCAGGGAGATTATATTGATCTTTGTAGAGGACCTCATATTCCTTCTACAAAATATTTAAAGGCTTTTAAATTAATAAGCGTTGCAGGTGCATATTGGAGAGGAAATGAAAAAAATAAAATGCTTCAGAGAATATATGGTGTGGCATTTTCAAATAAAACATTATTGGAAACTCATTTGCACAATTTAGAAGAAGCTAAAAAGAGAGATCATAGAAAATTAGGAAAAGAATTAAAATTATTTACTTTTGCTGATGAGGGACCAGGCTTTCCATTTATGCTTCCTAAAGGAGTAATTCTAAAAAATACTTTAATTGATTTTTGGAGAAAATTACATTATGAAGCGGGATATATAGAGATAGAAACACCAATAATGCTTAATAAAAAATTATGGGAAACTTCAGGGCATTGGTATCATTATAAAGAGAATATGTATACTTCAATGATTGATGAAGAAGAATTTGCTTTAAAACCTATGAATTGTCCAGGTGGAATGTTGGTGTATAAGTCAGAAGCACACTCTTATAGGGATTTTCCAATGAGAGTTGGGGAACTTGGAAGAGTTCATAGACATGAACTTTCAGGGGCATTACATGGACTTATGAGAGTAAGAGCCTTTACACAAGATGATGCGCATATATTTATGTTGCCAAATCAGATAAAATCAGAGATAAAAGGTGTTATAGAGCTCATAGACAAGGTGTATTCAAAGTTTGGTTTTAAATACAGTCTTGAACTTTCTACAAGGCCAGAGGATTCAATGGGAAGTGATGAAGATTGGGAGCTTGCAGAGAACTCATTAAAAGGTGCGTTGGATGAATTAAACCTTGATTACAAAATAAATGAAGGAGATGGAGCCTTCTATGGACCTAAGATAGACTTCCATCTTGAAGATAGCATAGGCAGGACATGGCAATGTGGAACAATTCAATTAGATTTTCAACTTCCTCAAAGATTTGAATTAGATTATATTGGAAACGATGGAGAAAAGCATAGACCGATAGTAATCCATAGAGTTATATTTGGAAGTATAGAAAGATTTATGGGAATATTAATAGAACACTTTGCAGGAAAGTTTCCAACATGGTTAGCTCCGGTTCAGGTAAAAGTACTTCCAATATCAAATAAATTCAATGATTATTCAGAGAAAATAAAAAAGCAGCTAAGTGATGCTGAAATAAGAGTTGAAGCGGATTATAGAGATGAGAAGATAGGGTATAAAATAAGAGAAGCTAGAAATGAGAGAGTTCCTTATATAATAGTAGTTGGAGAGAAAGAAGAGGCAGAAAATAAGATTTCATTGCGAAGCAGAAAAAATGGAGACGAAGGAATCTTAGAACTAGAAAAATTAATGCAAAGAATTAGTGATGAAGTGATAAATAAGAAATTATAATAATTTCAACAAGATTACTGTATAATTTACTATAAAGAAGAACAATAAAAGCAGAGTAAAGCTTTAATTGTTCTTTTTTAGCATGGAAGTTTATTCAAAAATTTGACATAGAGTTAACTTTAAGTATTATAATATATACGTCGTAATTAAAAATTTACAATTATGGTTGAAATCTTTTTTCTAACATGAAGGTAAATAAGGAAAAATAGTATTTAGGAAATATAAGAAAGGTGATGGTAATGTGGTAAATGTTACATTAGGAAGAACAGAAATTACAGTAAACAGAAATGGCTTTGGTGCTCTTCCAGTTCAACGTGTTTCGAGTGAAGAAGCAGTAAAGCTACTCAGAAAGGCTTATGATAATGGTATTAATTTTTTTGATTCAGCAAGAAGTTATACGGATAGTGAATATAAAATAGGTCTTGCTTTAAGTGATGTAAGGGATAAAATAATTCTTGCGACAAAGACACCATCTACTACAGTCGAAGGCTTTTGGAGTGATTTGGAAAAGAGTCTTGAAATGCTCAAAACAGATTATATTGATATTTATCAATTTCACAATCCAAATTTTTGTCCAAAGCCAAATGATGGAACAGGACTTTATGAAGCAATGCTGCAGGCAAAAGAACAAGGAAAAATTCGTTTTATAGGTATCACAAATCATAGGCTTCCAGTAGCCATAGAAGCCGTTGAATCAGGACTTTACGATACTTTACAATTTCCATTTAGCTATCTTGCAGATAAAAAGGAAGAAGACTTAGTAAAGTTATGTAAGGAGAAAAATGTTGGATACATTTGTATGAAAGCTTTAGCAGGAGGGCTTATTACAAGAAGTGAGGTGGCTTATGCATATCTTGCTAAGTTTGATAATACATTACCTATTTGGGGAATTCAAAGAGAAAGAGAACTTGATGAATTCATTTCTTATATAGAAAATCCTCCTGTAATGACAGGTGAGATTAAGGAGTATATTGAAAGTGAAAGAAAAGAACTTGCAGGTGAATTTTGCCGTGGCTGTGGTTACTGTATGCCTTGTCCAGCAGGTATAGAAATTAACAACTGTGCAAGAATGTCGTTGCTTCTTCGCCGTTCTCCATCAGCAGGACATCTTTCAGAAGAAGGACAGGCTAAGATGAAGAAAATTGAAGACTGTATAGAGTGTGGTAATTGTAAAGCTCATTGTCCTTATGGTCTTGATACCCCAAATCTTTTAAAGAGAAATTATGAGGATTATAAAACCTTTCTAAAAAATATAAATTAGGTATAGAGATAAATTAAGCCTTTCTGAAGCTTTATAGCCAAGGAGGGTTTTTTTGTGCAAAAATATAAGAAATTTAAATCTCAAAATTTAATGATGTGGAAAAGGAAGGATAAGTTAATTGCTTTTTTAACTAGCTATTTTAACTAAAACTTTACCTGATTATAAAGCGAAATATTACAAAAGATTATTATAATATAGATAATGCAAATTTCGCTAAAAAAACCAAAGTATCAATAAATTATGATATAAATTACTCTATAAGTATAGGGCATGAGTGATACTAATTGCTCTGAAATAATTATAGTATTAATTATTTGGTGAAACAGTATTGGTCTATATTAATTAATGAATTGGATTGGAGATAAGCAAAATGAAAAAAATCAGATCTAAAATAGTTTTATTAATTATTTTATGCATTTCCACTTTTTTGATAGGATGCTCAACGGGAAATACTCAAAAGGATTTGGATTTTCAAGGAAATGCTAATTCAGAGCCACTTAATATTGGGATAGTAACAGATATTGGTGGAATTACTGACCATTCATTTAATCAATCTGCTTGGGAAGGCCTTCAAAAAGCACAAAATGATTTAGGTATAAAAGCAAATTATATTGAAACTAAAGATACTAATGATTATATTAAAAATTTAGAAACTTTTTCTGATGGAAAAAATGATTTAGTATGGGGAATTGGATTTATGATGGCAGATCCTATTACAGAAGAAACTAAAAAACATCAGAATCAGAGATATGCCATAATAGATAATACTTATGGAGATGAAACACCTTCAAATGTATTGGGAGTAACTTTTAAGGAAAATGAAAGTTCCTTTCTAGTAGGTTACATAGCGGGAAAAATGACTAAGACTAATCAAGTTGGCTTTATAGGAGGAATAGAGAGTCCTGTAATAGAGAGATTTGAATCAGGCTATATGGCAGGAGTGAAATATGCAAATCCAAATTGCCAAATTATAAGTGAATATGCAAATTCATTTTCTGATCCAGTAAAAGGAAAAGAGATTGCTACAAAAATGTACAATGCAGGAGCTGATATAATATTTCATGCATCAGGATCAACTGGAGATGGACTTATAGAATGTGCTAAAGAAATGAATAAGTATTGTATAGGGGTGGACTCGGATCAAAGTATTTCCGCACCTAATAATGTTATAACTTCAGCGATGAAAAGAGTTGATACTGCTATATATAATACAGTAAAAGATTTAAAAGAAGGAAAATGGAATGGTGGAGCTACAATAGAATATGGCTTAGCAGAAGGTGGAGTTGATATAGCACCAACAAGCGATAAACTTGTTCCAAAAGATATTTTAAATGAAGTTGATAATATTAAGGCACAGATAATATCAGGAAACTTAAAGGTTCCGGCAACAAAGGGTGAATATAATAAATTTTTAACAGATAAAAATTAAAAAATGGGGAGCTAGAGTTATGAAATTTAAAGATAAAAATGATTTACAGATTAATAAACGAATAAAATTATTAAATATACGTTCATTAAATGTAAAAAAGGATTTTAAGGCACTATTGCTTATTATTTTTATCCTTCTTGTTCTTGTGCCTCTTATCTGTATTGGTACATATAGCAGTATAAATTCTTCAAACTTAATTAAAGAGAGTGTATATAGTTCAAATGAACAGATGATAGGAAGAATAAATGATAATATAAATCTTAATCTTAACCAAATTCAAATTCAAATTCAATCAATAGCAGATAATCCAAGTATCAAAACAATGGATGTAGACAGAATACAAAGTATTTTAATTCAAGGTGCAAGGTCTAATTCATTTGTAAATGGTATATTAATTGCTGATGTAAAAGGTCATATTCTTTATAATACTTCAGGTATTTATAAGAATATTTCTAAAGATGAGTATTTTACTAGTTCAATGTCTGGAAAATCACAATATTCAAGTGTTAGAATTTCGGAAGTTAATAATAAGCCTTTAGAATTTTATTATAGTGTACCTGTTAAGATTGGTACGAATATTGTAGGCTGCATAGCTGCCACTATTGATGTGAATACATTAAGTAAAGTTATAGAAGATACGCAAAAAAATGAAAATGCTAATACTTTTATAGTGGATAACAATGGAATAGTAATTGCACATAAGGATTGGACAGACTTCAATAATACCTCGATATATAAGAATTTTTCACCAGTGAAAGATGCTGTTACAGGAAAAAGCGGTCAAAATATTTATAGTTACAATAACCAGAAGTTATTAGCAGTTTATTCAACTATTCCAAATCTTAATTGGGGGATTTTAACGACCATTCCTTATGACATTGCTTTCGCCGATATAATGACACAGAATACTATTTTTCTAATACTAGGAATATTGATGTTTGCTACTAGTATATTAGCTGCATTATTTATTTCAGCATCTATCACTAAGCCTTTATATAATTTAACTGAAGTCATGGAAGTTGTTTCAACTGGGGATTTTACAGCCAAATTGGAAGAGAGATTTTTGAAACGTCAAGACCAGTTTGGAGGGATAGCAAGGCAATTTAATGATATGATGTATAAAAATTGCACACTTATTGACAGAGTAAAAAATATGATTGGAACAGTACAAAGCACTAACAAGGATACAAGTAATCAGATAGATGAACTGATTTTAGCAAGTCAGAATGTAAGCAAAGCAATGGAGGAACTTGCTCATGGTACAGGAGAACAAGCTAATGATATGGAGACAATAATGAATAAATTTTCAATGTTAGAGAAAAGTTTGGATACAATGAATATAAATATAAGTAAAATTAATAAATATACTGAACAAACTAAAGAGAAAAATGAATTAGGAATCAGTTCTGCAAAAGAATTGAAGGAAGAATTTAATAATAATTATCAAGCTATACAAAATGTTGCAGCATATATAAAAAAATTAGCAGAGAAATCTGAATCTATTGGGAATATTACATCTTCAATAACAGAGATTTCTGAACAAACTAATCTATTAGCTTTAAATGCAGCAATAGAAGCAGCAAGAGCAGGAGAATCAGGGAAAGGTTTTGCCGTAGTTGCTGATGAAGTAAGAAAATTAGCAGAGCAATCTTCACAGTCTGCTAATGAGATTCGGGGAATAATAACTGAAATGAGTTCTGTTGTAAATAATATTGAAGTACAAATGATTGATACGACACAAATTGCTGAGAAATCTAATGACAAATTGGGAGTGACTATAGGAATATTTGATTCTATAATTAATAATTCTGATGAACTCATAAAAGGTATTAAATCACTTAATAATGAAATAAACAATGTAGAAAATAGTAAGAATGAAGTTGTTAAGTATCTAGAAAATACTTCAACTATTATAGAAGAAGGTTCAGCAACTACTGAGGAAGTTAGTGCTACAATGGAACAACAGCTAGCATCTATGGATGAAATATGTAATCAGATGCATAGTATTAATGATATGACTACAGAATTACAGGAATTTGTTGAAGTTTTTAAAACAGCAAAATAAATTTGTTTTTTCGATCTATATGTATTGAAATAATAATTCTCTATTTTAAGAAATTCTGTAAGAATTTCAACTGTAATTGTCAATTTTACTTTGTAAATTGAAATATATATAACTGATGAAAATAAACTGCCATCTGTCTACTTGACAGAAGACAGTTTAAAAGTGTTGGTATTATTATTTTATGTTTTAATAATCGTGATAAATTGTTTTCTGATTTTAATCAAAGTGAAAAAAATATTGCAATTCTATTGGAAATGTACTAGTATATAAATGTAAAATTTAATATTTTAACAATAAAATTTAAAGTTCAGATGAAGATAGCGGGAGAGCAATAGCTATGGCTATTCACCGAAGAAGTAAATCTTTCAGGTACCTAATTTTAAGCAGAATAACATTTTAATCACATGCTTTAATTAGAGATGACCGTTATTGGATGAACCCTTGGAGAGACTCTTAGAAGCGGAATAAAAAATAATAAATCAGTATGTTTGCATATTGAGCCAATTATTTTTTATAAGCTGAAATAGAGCACCGAAGGAGAAAGCTTAAAAAGCGAAACTCTCAGGTAAAAGGACAGGGGAAAGATAACATATCTTACAAAAGTAATAGGCTTATTATTACTTCATTTAGATCTTATCTATTCCCATTTGTATCTCCAATCAAAAATATTTATATAGTAAAAGTCATTTGAGTATATGGCTTTTGACTAAGATGGAGGAATAAAATGGATCAATTAACATCAAAAAATCAAAACTTATCAAGAGGACTAAAAAATCGTCATGTCCAATTACTTGCGATTGGAGGTGCGATAGGGACTGGATTATTCTTAGGCTCAGGTAGGTCTATTCATTTGGCTGGTCCATCTATTTTATTTGCGTATATGATAACAGGAATAATTTGTTTTTTTATTATGCGTGCCCTTGGTGAATTATTGCTTTCTAATTTAAATTATCATTCTTTTGTAGACTTTGTATATGAGTATTTAGGAGATCGAGCAGCATTCATCACTGGATGGACTTATTGGTTCTGTTGGATTTCACTTGCTATGGCTGATTTGACTGCAGCTGGACTTTATATACAATACTGGTTCCCAAGTATTGCTCAATGGGTTCCAAGTCTTATAGTTCTTGTAATCTTATTAATTATGAACCTTACTACAGTAAAATCATTTGGTGAAATGGAATTCTGGTTTGCTTTAATTAAGGTTGTTGCAATTATGGCACTAATTATAATTGGTACATTTATGATTATTAAAGGATTTTCTACAGATGCCGGTGCATCAAGTTTTGCAAATCTTTGGAGTCATGGAGGCTTGTTTCCAAATGGAGCAAGTGGCTTTATCCTTTCTTTCCAAATGGTTGTATTTGCTTTTACAGGAATAGAGTTAGTAGGACTCACAGCTGGTGAAACTGAAGATCCAGAACGTGTTATTCCAAAGGCTATCAACAATATTCCAATTAGAATTATTATTTTCTATATTGGAGCATTACTTGTTATTATGAGTATATATCCTTGGAATTCAATTAATCCAGATAAAAGCCCATTTGTACAGGTGTTTTCTGCAGTAGGAATTGTAGCAGCAGCTAGTATTGTAAATTTTGTTGTATTAACTTCAGCTGCATCTGCCTGCAATAGTGGTATTTTTAGTACAAGCCGTATGGTTTATTCCCTTGCTAAAGAAAATAATGCGCCACAGTCAATGAAAAAATTAACTTCGACTCAAGTACCGTCTAATGCTACGGTGTTTTCTGCAACTGTAATATTGATTTCGGTTATCTTAAACTTTATTATGCCAGAAGGGGTATTTGTGCTTATTACAAGTATATCAACATTCTGCTTTATATTTATTTGGGCAATTATAGTTATCTGTCACATGAAATATCGTAGGACTAATCCTAAGCTTGTAGCTAAGAGCAAATTCAAAATGCCTCTTTATCCAATTATTAACTATATAATTTTAGCATTTCTTGCTTTTGTTATAGTTACACTGGCGCTTAATAATGAAACTCGCGTAGCATTATTTGTAACCCCTGTATGGTTTATAATGCTCGGGGTAATTTACAATGTACTTAAATCAAAAAGAAAAAATGAAGAAGCGGTAAAATGTGATATGCAGATTCAAGAAGATTAATGATTATAGTTTATAAGAAAGGTTGAAGAATCCAATTAGATTATTTTTAAGAATAAAAAATATTTAGAAATTTAGTATAATATGAAAACCCTCGATTTTTTGAGGGTTTTTTATAATTCAATTAATTAAAAGTGTAGTGCATAAATTGTAAGATTGAAAGAATGGTTATGTATATTATGAATAATATACATGGCTTAAAATTTTTAAAATAAAGCAGTTCTTAGTAATAACATAAACAGTGAAGTTTACAAAGAAGAAGAAATAAGTCATAAATTTTCAATAGAGATCGAACGCACAAGTTTGAATAGAATTAATAAAATAGAAGTAGATTTATTGTAATTAGGAGAAGTGGCACTTATGGAATACAATAGCAATTCAGAAGCTGATAATAGGATATTTCTAGAAGTAATTGAAAATATGAATGAAGTGTTTTTAGATGAACGAAGGGATTTATTATATTATGAATACCTTGCTAGTTTAGCACCAACAGCTAAAGAAAGAGAAGCAATATATTCTATCATGAAAGAGAAGCGTTTATTTAGAAAGATGTATGAAGAACTTACGGGCATTGATATTTCAAATAAAGCTGAGGAAACGTTAGTAATGTCAGAATCATATTTAAGTGGGATAAGTGAACTTATAGATAGAGAAGAAATAAAAGTTAGTCGATATAAAGAGATTGGAGAAGGATTTCCAGCTGGATCGCCATATAAATATATGATGTGTAATATAATTGCAAATAAACTAAATCATATTACACAGCTTAATTCTATACTTTACGTGAATAATATGATTAATAACTTGATAATGAACGAAAATCATATAGATGGAGATACTGACCATTTTACTTTAGATGATTAGTTTAGAATGAAATAATTAGAACACTAATTACTCTATATATGTAATTGAAAATATAAAAGCTGGTAATTATTATTACTGGCTTTTGTATTTTCAATCTAGTAATACAATGCTATAATAAATAGTTTTGAATTTCATTCAATGACTAAAGACATTTGTTGTGATATTTACACAAAAAGTTAACTATATATAATTTACTTTTCTATTTTATTTTTGATCTGCTCAATTTCGGATGTTAACTGATTTATACGCAGCTCTAATTCTTTTATTTTATCAAAATTATTTTCAATAGATGAGTTTGTATTGGAATCATAATTTGCTCTCTTTTCGTTATTTGGGTCCGAATTATTATTATTCCATGAACTAGTGTTTTTAGTATTGCTTGTGGAAGTAGTTGTATAGAATGGATTTGCTGAATTATAATATTTAGGATTATAGAATGTTCCAGGCCCTCCTTGAAAATATTGTTGCTGGGCATTGTATGTTTCAATTGCTTGCCCGACTAGTTGTAGCCAGTTTCCAATCGCATTCTGAACATTAAAAGGAAGACTTCCGGATATTATATTTCCGAGTATTTCTCCTATTATTATGAATAATTCAGGATTTAAAGATTGAAATCCTGACGGTATATCGTAACATCCTGCATTATCAGAATTATTTGTTGAATTAGTATTATTTTTTTCACTTGTATTATTAGTATCTTTGTGACAATTAGTATATCCACAAGCCTTAGCTAAATCCTCAAAACTATTCCATCCCTTAAATTCCATTATTTCCTCTTAATATAAATATTTTTATTTATTATACTATTTCCTTTTTATAACTGATACCATTAAATATGAAACGTGGGTAATATAAAGATGGTGAATAAAACTTAGAAAAACAGATATTTTTTGCCAATTAGACAGTATGACACTAACACAATATGCTATAATCAAATAAAAGATCAATTTGGATTTAAATCATAATTATGGGAGGTAAAGATGTTTCCAAGTAAAGAAATTGCAGAAGAAGAATTAAGGTTAGCTGGACAATTAAATAAAGGACCATGGACAGAGCACTCTATAAATGTAGGATTAGCAGCTCAAATAATTGCAAAAAGGTGTGGAAATCTGAATTCAGATAAAGCGTATGTGTTAGGAATTCTTCATGACATTGGAAGAAGATATGGAGTAAGTGCAAGGAGACATGGAATTGATGGATATAATTTTGCAATGGAAAGAGGTTGGGATGAAGTAGGGAGAATTTGTATTACTCATTCATTCCCAGTTTCTGATTTTAACAAAGAAATAGGCAGAAATGATATGAAATATGAAGAAAGTGAATTTATTAGGCAGTATTTAAAAAACATAATATATGATGATTATGATAAATTAGTGATTATTTGTGATTCACTGGCTGATGCTCAAGGCTTTTGTATGCTGGAAAAACGTTTTGTCAATACAACAAGGCGCTATGGAGTATTTGATTTTACTGTTGAACGTTGGAATGCAACTTTTGAAATAAAAGAATATTTTGAACATCAAATTGGATGTTCTATTTATGATATACTTCCCAATATAAAAGAAACCGCATTTGTTGACGCCCCATTATGGAAGCCTTCAGAAAAATAGTTAAACAAGAATTTATTAGTTAGCTTTTACTATTTCGATAAGCAACATATCTAGTAATTGCCATAGTGTTTTCTTCACCAGGAAAATACACAGGATTTTTCTCTGTTTTATTATATAAATCTATTGCGTCTATAACATCTAATGCTAGTTCTTTAAAATTCATTAATCCATACATTCTCGGTGGAAGAATATAAATGGGCTTGTCTGGATTAGAGTTTTCTACCAGTTTTTTAACAGACATTATTAGATGAGGGCAGCATACAATAATATCAAATTCAGACATTTTCTTATTTACCAGCATGAATGGAGAAAATTCAATGTAATAATCATTTTGCATATTATTATCAAGTATTTCCTTATTCATCTTATTAGATAATGCACTTGAAGAAAAGCCGCCAGCACAACATAAAAGAATTTTTATCATTTTTAAGCCTCCATTGTAGAATACATAATTAGTTATTTGATAAGTATATAGTATCAAAATTAATACAATAATTCAATAAATAGGTATAATTAAATGGATAAAAGTAACTAAAGCTGAATTTATGTGAAAATTTTTAAATAGGTTAATAAATGCAATAAATATTAACTTTTAATTATATTTATGATGTTTAGATCTAAAAATGACTAATAGAATATTAGAAATAGGAAGTGAAATATTGAATAATAAATTTAAAATTTATAATGCTGAGGCATGGGATATTTTACAGCATCTTTTTAAGGTTAAAAAGATAAATGATCATACACTTCATTTTGTAGCAAAATTTTGTGGACAACTTGATTTGAGGCGTTTTAGTAAGGCAGTTAATGCTTCAATAGATGCATTTGCTTTACTAAGATGTGAATATAATGAATCTAAAGGACATCCATATTGGAAAGACAGAGGTTATACCGCAGATGATATTATAGAAGTTGTAGAAGCAGAAAATACTGATAAATGTATAGATAAGTATATTTGTGAAGAGATAAATGAATTTAATGGTCCACAATTGAAGATTAAAATAATTAGAAGTAGAAAAAATGATGCCATGTGCGTCTTAATAAATCACATGTTATGTGATGCAGCTGGTTTTAAAGATTATTTGTATATGCTGAGTGATATTTATACTAATGCAAACAATGAAACAAGGGAAGATTATCAAATAACAGCTATGGGCAATCGAAAAATTGGACAAATATTTAAAACCTTTTCATTGCTGGATAAGTTGAAAATAGTATTTAGCAAAATCGATATGTCTAAAAATGATTCTGCAAAGTTTGAGTTAGAAGGAGATCTTAATAATCCTTTTATTGAAATTCGTACGATTAACAAGGAACGATTCTGTAGGATTAAAACTTATGCTAAAGAGCATAGTGCCACAATAAATGACATTATGCTAGCAGCTTATATTCGTGTTTTATATCAGTTATTTGGCCGAACATTGACAATACCATGTGCTGTTGACTTAAGAAAATACCTATCAAATCATAAAGCTCTTGGCATTTGCAATTTGGTTACAAATATTAATTGCAGCATAGGAACAGAAATTGGTACAACATTTGAAGAAACTGTTTGTAAGGTAAAATCGACGATGGATAAACAAAAATTTGACATAAGCTGTGTTAAAAGTTTAATCGTTCTGGAAAAGGCTTTTGATGTTTTTCCATATAAGATTGCAGAAGCTATTGTAAATAAGAATTTTTCGAATCCACTTATTGCAATCACAAATATAGGAATAATTGATAAGAAGCGCATTATTTTTGAAAAAGTTGAAATTGTAGAAGCATATATAACAGGGTCAATTAAATACAATCCGTATGTTCAGCTAGCTATATCAACATTTGATAATAAGATAACACTTAGCATTAATCTATATGGAACTAAAGCAGATCAAAATAAGATATCTTCATTTTTGGATAGGTTTATTAATGAATTACAGGATGTTATATAACAAGCAGTATCAATTAGTGGATTTTTTGTCAGTGGACCAGTGACAGCGCTTATAGTATTTGCGTTACCAGTTATATAGAAACAAAACTAAATTTTAATTTAAGTACATTATCTAAAGATAAAATAATTAAAAGGTTGAGAAAAATTTATTATAAATAATCTCAAAAATATCTAACGATACAGTCATTAATTTGGCTGTATTTTTTATTGTTTTATATAAACGGAAATAAAAGGATGAAAAAATATATATAAAAATTAGTATAAAATATATAATTTTATTGGTTTTGAAATAAAAGTAAATTTAGTAAAATAATCACAGAACAATTTGAATTAATCTTAGAAATGAGGTGAACGTTAGAGATTAAAGGAATATGACAGAGGATAAGGCATGTATTACAAAGAAAAATACTCAACAAAAAATAAAATAAAGTAATTTACAAAAGGTAATATTCAAGTAGTATGCAGGTAAATAATAACAAATAAAAATATTTCATATTTTAAAGTAACTGAGTAGTTACAATGAAAAAGGGGTAATTTAGAATGAAAAAAAAAGGATTAAAATTATTTTTAGCATCTTTAATGTGCTGTACACTTGCACTTTCTGTTGTAAACGTAAACGCAAATGCAGCGACTACAGATTACTGGCAAAATTGGACTGATGGTGGTGGAACAGTAAATGCCACTAATGGATCTGATGGTAATTACAGTGTTTCATGGTCGAATTGCGGAAATTTCGTTGTTGGTAAAGGCTGGAATACTGGATCGCCATCTAGAGTGGTAAACTACAATGCTGGAGCCTTCTCACCATCTGGTAATGGATACTTGTCTCTTTATGGATGGACAAGAAATTCACTTATAGAATATTATGTTGTTGATAATTGGGGAACTTATAGACCTACTGGAACTTATAAGGGTACTGTAACAAGTGATGGAGGGACATATGACATATATACAGCTACACGAACTAATGCACCTTCAATTGATGGTACAGCAACTTTCACTCAGTTTTGGAGTGTCAGACAATCGAAGAGATCGATCGGTACTAACAATGCCATAACTTTTAGCAACCATGTTAACGCATGGAAGAGTAAAGGAATGAATCCTGGAAGTAGCTGGGCTTATCAAATGATTGCTACAGAAGGATATCAAAGTAGTGGATACTCTAATGTAACTGTGTGGTAGTAAATCAAATTTAATCGGCTGACTTATGTACATCTGATTGTTTTTAGAATTATTAAGAGTTTTATTTAATCATTTAATATTATTAGGGGTGGTTAGTTTAATAGCTGACGGCTTTATATATTAAAAAATTACATTTACCTGCATATTACTTAAATATTACCATTGTTGCTATAATAGGCACATTATAATAGGATCATATGACTTTATAATATTTCATATCAGTAAGGGAGAGATATCAATGAGAAAATTACTAATATTTCTTTTAATGGTAATAATGATTTTTACTACCGCATGCTCGCAAGAAAACCTTAATAGGCTTATATTAGTTAAAGGAGGCACTTTTATAAATACGAAATCCAATTACTATGGGAAAAGTGTGCCAATATCGAACTTTTATATTGATAAATACGAAGTGACTCAAAAAGAGTGGTCTGAGGTAATGGGAAGCAATCCGTCAGAATTCAAAGATGATAATTTGCCAGTAGAAATGGTAAGTTGGTATGATTGCATTGAATATTGCAACAAGAGGAGTATAAAAGAGGGCTTAAAACCTTATTATAATATAGACAAGAATAAAAAAGATCCTAATAATAAGAATGATATGGATGATATTAAATGGACAGTAACGATTAATGATGGAGCTAATGGCTATAGATTACCGACAGAGGCAGAGTGGGAATATGCCGCGGATGGGGGGCAAATGAGTAAGGATTATACGTACAGTGGGAGTAACAATTCCGACGAAGTAGCATGGTATTGGAGGAACACAGGAAATAAATATTTATCAGGAGACTGGAACTGGCCTATGATAGAAAATAATAATAGTAAAACAAAATCTGTTGGAGCCAAGAGACCTAACGAGTTAGGGCTCTATGATATGTCTGG
This sequence comes from Clostridium sp. BL-8, assembly GCF_002006495.1. Lineage (NCBI taxonomy): Bacteria > Bacillati > Bacillota > Clostridia > Eubacteriales > Clostridiaceae > Clostridium > Clostridium sp. BL-8. Next base: position 1,295 of record NZ_LZZL01000064.1, on the reverse strand, counting down.
TAATGTAAGAGAATGGTGCTGGAACTGGTATGGAAACTTGGATAGTACTAATGGATCTGCCCGTGTTTGTAAAGGAGGAGGTTGGATTGGTGATGTTTCTTGTTGCGAGTCGTCTTTCAGAGGCAAATATGAGCCAAATAGTAAAGGCCCTGATCAAGGTTTTCGTGTGTGTCGTAACGAGTAAACTGGAGCTGCTGATACGCTAAAATATATTAAAAGACGATAAGTAAGGTTAAGGAGATTCGTAAAAATTATTAATGTATATGAATAATGGAAGAGAGCCAAGTTCATAAGGAAATGGCTCTCTTATATGGTACAATTATATTTAGTAATTACTGAATGGATAAAAGCAATCGGTAAAATTTTAAGATACATATTATGAAGAAGTTGAAATCTTAGAGTAAGTCGCTTTGGTTAACATCATAGGATTTGAAAGGAGAAAAAATGAATTATTTAGCTCATATATACCTCTCAGATAACAGCGAAGAAAATATGCTTGGAAATTTCTTGGGGGATTTTGTGAATAAGTCTTTAGAAGATCAATTTGAATACTCTATAAAGCAAGGAATTTTTATGCATAAAAAACTTGATACTTTTACGGATTCACATTCGGATTTTTTAAGGAGCAGGAAAAGAATTTCAAGCATCAATAGGCGCCTTTCAGGTGTATTAACTGATATATTTTATGATCATTTTCTAGCTAAAAATTGGGATGACTATTCTTCAATATCATTAGAAGAATATGCAGATGATTTTTATAAGATACTTAAAAAGTTTTATTACTGCCTGCCAGATAAATTAATAAAAAGAATGCCTTATATAATAGAAGAAAATTGGCTTCTTTCAAATAGAGACATAAGTGGTATTGAAAGAACAGTGGAGAGGATTGCTAAAAGATTTTTAAATACAAGGCATCCTTTAGTAAATCCTATTGACGAACTTATTAATAATTATGAAGGTCTTGAAAATGATTTTAAATGTTTTTATCCTAATGCAATTGAATATGCCAAAGAACTTAAGGAAAACCTTTAGAGTAGTTCAATTAGTAAAATGATAATAAAACTCTTTTTGAAAAATTATTGAAATCCATTTAACTAAAAAATTATGTAAATTTTGATTCAAACACTTTTTTTATTGAGGAAATAAGCTTTTGATCTTCTTCTGACATAACATTAAGTTTTGCTTGATTAAATATTCTAAGGTTGTCCTTTAACTGCTCAAGAGTGGTTGTTCCGCTTAATATAACAGAAGTTTCTGGCATATTGTATAGCCAGCGGAAACACCATTCTACAATA
>NZ_LZZL01000063.1:0-34631 GCF_002006495.1 Clostridium sp. BL-8 | reverse complement strand
ATCCTAAGTATATAAAAACTGTATGGGGAGTTGGATATAAAATTGAAGGGTAAAATTTTTGGTGGGATTATGTTTACATTTCTTGTTATCTTTTTAGTGTCTTTAATTTTAAGTACAGTAATCACCCTTGTTATAAATGGAGCTTGGAGAGATGAGCAAACGGATTACTCAAATCAAATAAGTAATTTTACTTATAATTGTAAGGAGATATATAAAGAAATAGATGAAAACATGAAGAATGATGAAAAACTCCAAGATATTGTAAGCAGAGATACCATTAGATTTAAAGTATTTATAGTTGATAAACAGGTAAAAGTGCTATTTAGCCCTGAAAATAATTGTATAAAGCAGTTTGATATAAATAAAATCTTAAATCAACAAAGTAAATCTAATTTTGATAAAAATAACATTAGTTATTATGATATAAAATCATTAGTGGAGGATATATATGTTGTAGTTTCAGATGTTTTGTACAAGGGAGATATTTCATTTTCAACTCTTTTTCCTTTAGGAATATTAATATTTGTAGATTTATTTTTATTATTAACTTATGGAAAAGTAAAGTATATAAATAGTTTATCAAAAGGACTTGTAGAAATATCAAAATGGAATTTAAATTATAGAGTTGAAGTTAAGGGGCGAGATGAGTTGTCCATTCTTGGAAAAAATATAAATTATATGACTGAAGAATTAATGAATCTGAAAGAGAAAGAAAAAGAGATTGAAAAAAATAAAAATAGACTTATAGTAAGTGTATCACATGATTTAAGAACTCCTTTTACATCAATTATTGGTTACATAAAATTAATAAAAGAGAATTATAAAGAAAAAGACGACATAAGCAAATATATAGACATAATTGATAATAAGTCCAGTAGATTAGAAGAGTTAATAAATGATCTTTTTGAATATACAAAACTTACATCTTGAGATATTAAACTTGAAAAGATGGATATCTCATTAAATGAATTTATGAGACAAGTTGTAGAGGGAATGATGCCTGCATGTAACCAAAATGATTTAAATATTTTATTAGAAGCGCCAAATGAAGATTTAAATGTAAATGTAGATCCAGCAAAAATGGTAAGAGTTTTTGAAAATATAATTTCTAATGCTATAAGGTATAGTAATAAGAAAAGTGACATAACTATAAAGATTTTTAAAGTTGAAAATGGAGCAATGGTAAGTATTGAAAATAAAGGGAAGCCTATAAAAAAAGAAGATTTGAATAAAATTTTCGATATGTTTTACAGAACTGATGAATCAAGAAATAATCAAACTGGAGGCTAAGGGATTGGACTTTCAATTGCTAAAAGCATTGTAGAGTTACATGGAGGAAATATATGGACAGAGTGTGAAGGAAATAAAATATGCATTTATGTATTAATATAATTATATAAAGTAGTGGATTTAAAAGGTCACGCTTCGCCTCCACCATAAAACCCACGACCATTTGTATGTGGCTTAAATAGCTACTTATAAGTGGTCGTGTTTTTTATTGCTACGGGGTAGCGCTATAATCAAAACCACGAAATCTAATTTTGGGATTTTCATGGGTTCATCTATTGTTCAAAGAGAAATTTAGAAAACTAAATAAAGTGACATATTTAATATCTAACATAACAGTAAAATTCGATAGCAATATTTTATCTTATAAGGTATTGATATCGAATTTTTTTGTATAAAGCTATTTTGCCAAAGATAAAAAGTCATATTAGAAGAGCTTTTGGAGATTATGCACCTAATGTTATACAGAACTTTGGAACCTTGTAGCTTTGCCGATATGTTTCCGCATACGGGCTTGATCAGGTGGAGGTATCACAGACCTGAAAGGGCAGCTTCAACTTACTGGAGGCAAGCCGGGGTCAATCCCTGTCATGTCGATGGATACATCCCACAATCGCTTTGCAAGCTGCGGATCTCGCGCCTGCTCGGAACAGGAGGATTCGAAAGAAGGTCCCCTCAACTCATGAAATCCTGTCGATCCATAATAACCGCCTGGCTTTATTTGCCCAGTCGCTGCATGCAGTGCTCCCCAGGCACCCATGGCAGGCGTGTTCAAGAACAGACGGACTACCGGCATCACTACTTTGCCAAGCACGCTATCGCGTCCAAGCTTCGTTCCTCCTGCAAGGCCAGGGTGGCAGGCCACGGCTGTCGTTTGCGCACCCGCAGCCCGCAGCCGACGGTCCAACTCGAAGACGAAAAGCATATTCGCGAGTTTAGTGGCACCATAGCGTGGGAGCCATCTAAAGCTCTTCTCTGCGTTAAGGTCTTCCCAGTTGATCTCCGCACCCTTGTGTTGACCGCTGCTGGTGACAACGATACGAGATCCAGACGTTTCCATGAGCTTGGGCAGCAGTAGAGCGGTGAAGGCGAAGCAGCCAAGATGATTAACTCCAAACGTAAGTTCAAAACCTTGCACCGTGTGCCTTAGCTTAGGACCTTGCACGCCAGCATTGTTAATGAGAACGTCGATGTGCGGCTCCTTTGCGGCCAATTCAGCTGCGCTGCGCACACTCACCAGATCTGCCAGATCGAGTGGCAGGAAAGTGAGGTCAGCTTCGGGGACCTTCTGCCAAATCCGGTCCATGGCGGCTTTCGCCTTCGCTTGGTTGCGGCAGGCGAGCAGCACTCGCGCGCCCCTCGCTGCCAGCACGTTTGCAACTTCGAATCCAACGCCGGTATTGGCTCCGGTAACGATGATGCATTTACCTGATTGATCAGGTACACTAGCATCAGTAAATCCTGTTTTACTATTTAACATATGAATCACACCTCCAACAATTTCAATCGACTAGTCTGTCGGTTTTAAACAAAGAATATTTCTAATTTTTAATACTATCTTCCCAAAAGGTCACAGAATATAGATTCTGTGACCTTTTGCGGTAATGCTTCTGATAATAAAAGTTGGTATTCTAATACAAGTGACTAGTATACTCTTTTGATAAGTCTTAAAGTTTTTCTATGATCTTCAAAACAAAGATTTCTTCACCTATTTCTTCCTTCTAATTAGCGAAAGTCAGTTTAATTGTGTAATTTGAAATTGTGAACAATTAAACCTCCTGTTTCATTATTTGAATCTCCATACCCCATGAAGTTGTTATATAGAAAAATCCAAGAGGGCTCAGCTCTCTAACTTTAACATCAGGCTGTTCTGAAAAATACTTCATAGCCTCTTCTAAATCAGTTACTGTAATAGCTAGATGAGCTACACCGATATCACTGGGTTTTAGTTGAACATTCTGTTGATCTGGCGTCGACCATTGAACCAGTTCGATCTTCCTACCCCCGTATTGCAAAAATGCTGCCCCTTCTACTACTGAATTTTCATGAACCCCAAAGCACCTCTTTAAACTATCATCTTCAAACTGCATCCATCCTGGCCGGAACAAGACTTCAAAACCCAAAATGTTAGTGAAGAATTCAACTGCTACTTCGATATTTGGTACTACAAATCCAGAATGTTCAATTGTGCCTTGAAAAATTGTGTTTTTCATATCGCTAAACTCCTTTGATTTTTTATTTGGAAATAAATAATTTATTATAAAGCTTGCACCTAGTTCAAATGCTTTTTGACAATCTAGAGGAAAAATAACGACTTCCTTTTAAAATTTACATGTTCCATCGGAACAATAGTCATCTGATGACTGTTCTGATCTATGCTCTTTAGCCTTAGCATTGTCATAATCTTCTTTCCATGTTTGTCGTAATACCTCTAAAAAAGTTTCACTGGGCTGTGCTCCTGAGATGGTATATCTGTCATTTACAATGAAAAATGGGACACCCTGAATGCCGATTTTCGATCCCTCAGCTTTATCATCTGCAATATTATCGCTATATTTATCATTTGCTAAAACATCCAAAGCTTCGTTTTCATAAAGACCTATCTCACTTGCAAGTTGGGCAAGTGTTGCATGATCACCAATATCTAGTGAATCAGTAAAGTGAGCTTTCATAATACGCTCCATAAACTCTCGCATCTTCCCATTCTCTTTTGCATAATAAGAAAGGCGAAGTGCGTCATATGAATTCGTAGGAATCATTGTATCAAATTGATAATCTAACCCAACCATTTTCGCTTTTTGTTTAAGTTCATTGTTCAATGCTTTTGCTTTTTCATATGAGATACCATGCTTTGAAGATAATACTTGATGGATATTCATTCCTGTATTTTTTTTCGCATATGGATCTAATTGAAAACTACGAAATACGACTTCTACCTCTTCCTTATGTTCAAACTGCTCTAATCCTTTTTCAAAGTTGCGTTTGCCAATATAACAAAACGGACAAGCAAAATCAGACCAAATTTCTATTTTCATAATTATACACTCCTTCTCTTTTAATCTGTTACAGCTCAATATCACTGATCATTTCTGTATTTAATAGTTTGTGTATTAGTAATTTATCCAATTAGGTTTTCCCAACCATTAAATACTCTTAAAGCTAATGCTTCATCTGCGACGGTCTTAACTTTATCGCATATAAAATATTCATTATTCTGGAACATACCTTAAAATAAAAATATTACGATTCATCTATTTGCTTTAATGCCTACTAGTATAAATATAGCTATTTTTCTTTTATGGTTATAACTCTATCTTTATTATAACGGCATGCTTTGACGCATTTACCACACCCAACACATTTATTTATATCTATTGTTGGATAATCTACTTTAAAAATAAATTTTCTATCCTGTGTAATTGCATTAGCAGGGCAGCTTTTTATAGTGCTGCACACTAAACATTTATGACAACTATTAGTATTTACGAATGCTTTTCTCATTTGTTACCTCCTAATTATTATTAAGCTAATACATTTTTTATTTAACTAAGCAACAATTGTTGTATAAATAATTTATATTATTTATAATAAAGTAATAACACTATATAATCAAACAACAAAATTTATATAGTGTTGTCTATACAACAATTTATGTTTTTTGTATATTAATTTAAGGAATAGTGAGGAGATTCTATGAAGACAGAAAATAATTATAATGACCCAAGATCAAAAAGAACCCGTCAATTTATTATTGACGCTTTCATTTCTTTAATAATCAAAAAAGATTTTGAATCTATTACCATAAAAGATATTACTGAAAAAGCTGCTATAAATAGAGTTACATTTTATGCTCATTTCCAAGATAAATATGCTCTTTTTGATTTTGTAATATCAGATAGATTTAATGAAATATTATCTCAAAATATTAATCTTCAAGCCGAAATTGATGATAAATTTATGGAAAGTTTAATTATCTCAGTTTGTGAATACCATCAAAGTGCTCGTGAAACATGCAAACGTGGTTATATTTCTGTTGCTTCTATAATGAATAAAAAATCTAGAGATGCTCTAGTTGATTTTTTATATAATAAATTTAAGAATTGTAAATCTGCAAATTACGATTCTAGAAGAATAAAATTATTCTCTATCATGGTGAGTAACTCAATTTCAAGCTCAGTATATGAGTGGATCACTAATAATGAAGTAATATCTCCTAAAATCCTTGCTAAAGAAATTCTTCCATTTATAATGGGGGGAATGCATCAAATGCTAGAGACCCTAAACTGAAATAATAAATAGAAAACTGAATTTTAAGCGGTCCATATATTGCCGCAAACAGTAAAAATAAAGGCTTCTGAGTATTGTTTTCTCCCAGCATTACCTGGTAAATCGAACAGCATACTCTGAAAGCCTTATTTTACAAGCTTGCAAACTTTATTTACTTTATACACTTTTTATCAATGCACTGAGTATATAAAAAAGATACTGCTCGAGCCTAGTGGGGACCTAGCTGCATTTAAAAGTTTTCTGCCAGTTCAGCAGCTCTGATCAATCCTGATTCGATAATTTCCTCAGCACGGTCTCTGTATTTTGCATGTCCTTCAATGACTACAATCTCAGGGTTTTTGATACCCAACAATACACCAAATATATTTTTTACGTAATTTAACCCCATCTCCAATGGAGCTGCAAATTCTGACGAAAAGTCTCCGCCACGCGCACATAGAAGAGCAACTTTTTTGTCGCCAACCAATCCTTCTGGTTGACCTTCTGCCGTGTATCTGAACGTTCTCCCTGATTGCAACAAATAGGAAATATAAGTGATGAGAGGGGCCGGAACCGTTAAATTCCATAATGGGAATGCAAAAACAACTTTGTCCGCGGCCAAAAATTCGTTCAAATAGTGGTTCACTATTTCTGCAGCCTGACTTTCTTCCGCAGTGTTTTCTAATCCTTGTGCTGCTTTATAAAGTCCCGAAATAGCTGTATTACCGTAATATGGAAGACCAGCGCTAAAAAGGTCGAGTTCTATTATTTTATCCTGTGGATGAGACCCCTTGTATGTTTTCAAAAAAGTATCGTACATTTTGACACTAACTGCTTGCTCTGCTGGTCTGTCGTTAGATTTGATGAATAATACATTTGCCATAAATATAACCTCCAAAAATTATAATATTTAATAAATTAAGCAATTTTCTTTTTGCGAGTTTATTTGTTCGATTCCAAATCAGTTATATTCAACTGGTGGCATCTTACTTTTTTATCACCACATTTATACAACACGTGTTGTATAAATAAATTATACTATATTTCAAAGATTGTTCAACCAACAGTTTTAAATATATGTAGTATACACAACAAAGTATTAAAAATGTATTGAAAAATAAAGGAGCCCATGAGTTAAAATATAATAAATATTATCCAAGCATAGAAGTTAATAAATGTTATATTCATTATCTAAATATTTAACATTAACAACATTAGAACGTGGTGTTCAAATAGTAACACTAAATGATTTAGAAAGTTATAAGGAGTATTCACCATATACATTGGTAAATAATGAAGTTGATTTTATAAGTAAAGTTGTTAATATGTAATATGTTGCTGTCTAAAATTAAATGAAATTTATTGGTGGATTTCAAAGGTCATGCTTCGTCTCCACCATAAAATCTACGACTATTTGTATTTGGCTTAAATAGCTACTTACAGATGGTCGTGGTTTTTTATTGTTACGGGTAGCTTCACCAAGCATTAAATTTAATTAGATGATAATGCTGATAAAAAAAGATGGAAAATGAATATTATTAAATTCAGATATTAATGAGTAATTAAGTATTGTAGAACATGTAATGTTTGACATGTCCATAATTAAATAATAAAATTGTAGTTGTAAGTAAAATTAGCCTGATTTAGAATGATTTTCATTAAAAAGCTAATTTGAAACAATTCAACTTTAGAATTATAGCATAATACAGTTTGACTATAAATTGGTATTATGACACAAAATTCAGAAGATTTTTAATTAACAGGAGGAAGTAGAGATAAATGAATGAAGAAAAAATAAATCTTCCACAAGAATTATTTGATAATACTCCTTTGGAGCCAACAAAAGTTTTTGATAATTTATATTGTGTTGGTAGTCGAAGTGTTGTGGCGTGGGCGCTAAAGACATTTGAAGGAATCATATTGATTGATTCAATGTGGGACAACCATGATGCGCAGTTAATTATAGATGGCATGAAAAAAATGGATTTAAGTCCACAGGAGATTAAATATATTATTATTACACATGGACATGGAGACCATTATGGTGGAGCTCAATTTATTAAGGATAATTATAAAGCAAAAATAGCTATGAGCGAAACAGATTATAATTTTATGAATACAGTTAATTCTGGTGCAAATGGGTCACGATCACCAAAATGTTCAGTTGATATTATGATAAAAGACGGGCAAAAAATAGAATTAGGTGATACTATAGTAACTATTATAGAAACGCCAGGACATACACCAGGATGTATATCTCTAATTTTTTCTGTTAAAGATAATGGAACAAATTATAATACAGTACTATGGGGAGGAACTGGAGCTCCAAGTGATTTGGAAGGAAAATTAGATTATAGAAAATCTATTGACTATTTCGAGAAGTATGCACAGATAGAGCACGCAACAGTAGAAATTACAGCTCATTTGTTTTCTGAAAATGGATATTCAAAATTAGAAACAGTACGAAACAGAAAAGGTAACGAAACAAATCCATTTTTTATTGGAGAAGAGGGGATTAAAAATTACTTTGATAATTTACGTAAGCAGATAAATTATATGATAGAAAAACAAAAAAACAAGAGTGGAGAAAATTAAGTATTTTGAGTTGCTGTTAATATAATTAAGTAGATAGCTGACGAACCATAGTATAATAATCTTTAATGGTTTTAGCAACTATTTATTGATGGGAGAGAAAGTGATTATGAATGATAACTGTCAATAACGAAAAAGAAAAAAGTAAAAGTAATTTAAGGATTTTAGATCGCGTGAAGAATATCCCAGGAGGATTAATGCTTATACCAATGGCAATCGGGGCTATAATAAATACATTTAGTCCTAAAGTTGTGCAAATAGGAAATCCTACTTCGGCCATATTTTCTAGTAATGGAACTATGTGTATTGTTGGCATTATGATTGTATTTATAGGTATACAAATTAGACCAAATCAGCTATTACTCGCAATAAAACGAGGAGGCGTGCTTATTTTAACAAAATTAATAATAGGAATTATAGCTGGTTTAGTTATAATGAAATTATTTGGACTTGATGGATTTTTAGGCATATCAACATTAGCATTAGTTTCGTGTATTACTAGCTGTAATCCAGGAATGTACATAGCTTTAATGGATCAATATGGAGATGAAATTGATATTGCAAATTACGCTTTCTTAAACCTCATAGGACTGCCTTTTATACCAATTTGTATATTGGGTTTTGCAGGAGGATATGGCATTGATTATAAAAGCATTGCTGCAACCTGCATTCCATTTTTTGTTGGTATGTTTTTAGGAGGAATAGATGATAATATTAGAGAATTTACTAAATCAGGATCTAGTATAATGACACCTTTTTTAGGATTTTGTTTAGGTTCTAATATAAATATTTTAACGGCATTATCTTCTTATACGTTAGGGTTTATATTACTTATAATATTTTCAATTGTAAATAACATTCCAATGCTGTTTGTGGATAAAATATTTTTAAAACAAAAAGGTTATGCATCAACTGCCATTTGTTGTGTGGCGGGATTATCTATTGCAGTACCAAAACTTATGGGGGAAATAGATGCATTGTATTTGCCATATGTAGAAACAGCAGCATCTCAAATAGCATTTGTTGTGGTAATAAGCACTATTATTACTCCAATTTTAGTTAAGAAATTGTCGAAATGAAATGAGATCTGCTGGTGGATTTCAAAGGTCACGCGCCTCCGCCATAAAATCCACGACCATTTGTATGTGGCTTGAATAGCTGCTTACAGGTGGTTATGTTTTTTTATTGTCACGGGTAGCATAACAATTAAACTCACAAAAATCTACAGTGCAGAAGGAATTAATAAGGACATCAAATAAAAAAACGTAATTATGAATAAAAAGAAATTGTTGCATATGCTAATCTTAGAAATAACAATAAGTAAAACTAGAGATATTGAATCAATAGAGCTTAATATAAATGATAACTTAATAATGTATCTAAATAACGGAGAAGAATCAAGTCCAGATGGAGGAGGTTCTCTTCTTTCTTTTGTTTCAAGAAAAATGTTAATGATAAATCCTGTGAATATAAAAATTTGTATATAGGATTAAAAAATTAATATATTATAATTAATTTATAAAATCAATATTTTAAATTAATTATAAGTGAAGTTATATATTAATACATTATTTAAGATTAGGAGAAAAACTATATGAAAGATTTATTTACAATTGGAGAAGTGTCAAAGTTGTTTAATCTTAATATTAAGACATTAAGATATTATGATGAAATAGATTTATTTAAGCCAATATTTATAGATAAATTTAACAACTATAGATATTATTCAACGGAGCAATTTGAGCAATTAAATACAATAATGTATTTAAAAGCACTTGGAATGTCTTTAAGTACAATAAATTTTCATTTAAATAAACGTAGCATTGATAACATAACCGAATTATTAAAACAACAAAAAGAAGTCACAAGAAAAAAGATAAATGAACTACAGGCTATAGAAAAGAAAATTGAAAATAGATTAAAACAAATCAATTATGCAAGGCAATATGATAAACTAGACGTAATTCAGGAAATTGAATTTGATGAGAGAACTATTGTGTTATTAAAACAAAAAATAAAATCAGATAAGGATTTAGAGTTATCCATTAGGAATTTAGAGAATACGACTAAGAAAAACGCTTCTGTTTTCAATGGGAAAGTAGGTGTATCAATTTCTACAGATAATCTGCAAAATGGAGTATTTGATGAATATGATTCAATTTTTTCATTTACAGAAGGTGAAAAATATAATAAAAAACTAATAAAAATTTTACTTAAAGGTATTTATATTACTATTCGGTTTAATGGAACTCATAAAAATTCGCCTAAATATTATGATGCGCTTTTAAAATATATTGAAGAAAAGGGATATAAAATTATTGACGATTCTATAGAAATAACACTTATTGATTTTGGCTTAACTACTGAAAAATCAGAGTTTATAACTGAAATTCAAATATTAATAAATTAATATTGACACTCCAGTCACTGGACCCTTTATAATTTCTAACATAGATAACTTGAGGTGTTAAATTGATTGGAACAATAGTAAATTGTATTTCTATTATGAGCGGCAGTATTTTAAGAGCAGCTTTTAAAAAAGGAATAAAAAAGACATGTTTCTGCAAAAAGAGTGGCCACATTTAAATATGGCATAATAATAAGAATATATAAATTAAAAGGAGTTAAAAATGAAATTATTGCATATTGGAAAAAAAGGAAATATAAATCGGTTCTCTAAAAAATCAGAGTTGATGGAAGGCATAGAGATTATTGAAATGCCTTCTGGACTTGGGGCAGATGAATATCTTGCTATAGGGAAAGACGCAGAGTTTATTATAGCCGATGCCATGGCGAAGGTGTCTGAGGAATTGATTAAAGGAATGCCTAATTTAAAAATGATTCACTCAGAAGGAGTTGGGTATAATTTTTTTGATTTAGAAGCTGCCAGAGAAAAACAAATTTATGTATGTAATTGTAAGGGAATGAATGCTATGGCGGTAGCAGAACAGACGATTCTTCTTATGCTTAGCATGCTTAGAAATGTAAGAAACTGTGATCAAGCGGTTCGTAATGGACATCAGATTGAGAAAAAAGAAGAGTATATGAAAAAAGGGAATCTGAAGGAGTTATCTGATTGCAAAGTGGGAGTAATTGGTTTTGGAGATATTGCTAAGTGTACAGCAATGATTTTAAAAAGTTTTAATGTGGAGACGTATTATTATAGTAGGACCCAAAGTGATAAAGATGTAGAAGAAAAATATAATGTGAAATATTTGGAACTTGATGAATTATTAAAAAATTGTAATGTATTTAGTATTCATTTACCAGTTACAAATACTACTTATGAGATGGTAAATGATGAGTTTTTAAGCAAGATACCAGAAGGATCTTATTTGGTTAATACATCAAGAGGAGAATTGGTTGATAGTCTGGCATTAGTGAGAGCTTTAGAAAGTGGAAAGCTTGAAATGGCAGCTTTGGATACTATAGCAGGTGAACCAGTTCAATTGAGCAATGTGTTATTAAATCAAGAACAGAAAATTATGGAGAAAATAATATTTAGCCCTCATATTGGTGGTATAACAGCTTCAAGTTTTAAAAGAGGATATTCAATGATATGGAGCAACATTAAAAAAGTAATAGCAGGTGAAAAACCTGATCGTATTGTTAACTCATTATAATAATTGAGAGGAAGGAATTCATTATGATTAATCAAAATTACAAAGAATTATTAAATGGTAAATCTATAATTAGAGAACAGAGTGAATATGCAACAAGTTTAGGAAAAGAAATAGGATATGAAAATGTATTTGATTATAGCTTGGGAAATCCAAGTGTACCAGTACATCTAGATTTTACTGAGGTATTTATAAATATACTTAAAGATGAAGATCCTATAGCTGTCCATGGTTACAGTCCTTCTTTAGGAAATACAGAGGTCAGGGAAAAAGTTGCACAAAGCTTAAATAAAAGATTTAATATGAATTATGAAACAAAACATATTTTTATGACTTCTGGTGCTGCAGGTGCGTTAGCACATGCCATAAGATGCGTTACAAAGCCAGGGGATGAGGTAGTAACTTTTGCACCATTTTTCCCAGAATATTATCAATATGTAGAGCAAACTGGGGCGATTCTTAAGGTAGTGCCGGCTAATATAATAGATTTTCAAATAAATTTTGAAGCCTTTGAGGAGATTATCAATCCTAATGTACAGGCAGTTTTGATTAATACGCCTAATAATCCTTCAGGTATAGTATATTCAGAAAAAACAATAGAAAAACTATGTGATTTTTTACGTAAAAAGCAAGTCGAATATGGACATGATATATTTTTAATCAGTGATGAACCATATAGAGAAATACTATTTGGAGGAGCAGATAACTTTTATGTAAGTAAGTATTATGATAATTCTATTTCTTGTTATTCTTTTTCTAAAAGTTTGAGCTTACCTGGTGAGCGTATAGGTTATGTTGCCGTGAATCCTAAAGCTACTGATGCTGAAATTATTGCAGTCATTTGTGGACAAATTAGTCGTGGTATAGGACACAATTGTCCAGCATCAAGCATTCAGTTGGCAGTGGCAGAAGTTTTAGATAAAACTAGTGATTTATCTATATATGAAACAAATATGAATCTGATTTATGATGCATTGACAAGGGTAGGATTTCAAGTAGTTAAACCAGGTGGAACATTTTATATTTTCCCTAAAGCGTTAGAAGAAGATGCAAATGCATTTTGTATGAAGGCGAGAAAATATAATCTTATTTTAGTTCCTAGTGATAATTTTGGAGTTAAAGGATATTTCAGAATGGCATATTGTATTGATACTGAAAAGGTAATACGAAGTATAGAGGCACTTGAAAAGTTTGCAAAAGAAGAATATTTGGGAAGTGAAAGATAAGCTGATTTAGAGGAGGATAAACATGAAATTAGGTATTAATCCTAATAAATTTATGAGTTCTATAGAAGCAATAATTACAAGAGTAGCAAAAAAGAAAGAATTTTAATTGTCAGGTGAACGTAGGATTTGTGGATATAGATAATGCTGAATTTGAAATTCAACTATAATATTAAGCATGCAGGAATGCTAAATTAAAATTTATGTTAAAGAATAAAGTTATTTTGAATTACTTGAGTAAATATATAAAATTATTGAATTAATGAAACAAAGTATATATAATATAATAAAGCGATGGACTGGAGTTTGTCTTTATTAAGTTTTATTTTTAAAGAAAGTAATAAATCGATGAATAACGTAATTGCTAATTGATCAAATATAAAAAGTCTATCTATCTTATGAAAATATTAAATTCATTTAGTAAATGAATATCATAATAAGACATGGCAAAACACAATGAAGTGAGGAAAGCTGATTGTATTTTGCTATTTTTTTGTTTACAAAAAAATAATAAATTAAGTTATTTCTAATCTTAAGCAAAATTAGAAATGGTTTAGTCATATAATAATTTATTATGGGTGATGATATATAATTTGTGATTAGGAGTTTTAAAATAAATATAAATTTTATTTATTAAAACCACCGCTATTAGAGGAAAAGAAAAATATTACAAAAAGAAACTTTGAACAATATATTACTGATTTTGAAAATAGTAAGGTAGAATTTAAAATTGAAACAAAAAGTTGTGTTATTTGGAGGAAACCAGAAAACGCATTTTACAATTACTTTTATTTTATGTGAATGGAGGACAAACTATGTTATCAGGAAAAATAATAACTTTAGGAATTACGGCATGTAGCCCTGCAAATGAATCACTTACTTTAATTAGGAAACTAAAAAAACTTGGAGCTCAAGTGCATGTAATTATGACTACAAATTCATGCAATTTTGTTACACCACTTATGGTTCAGAGAGAGGCTGGGACACCAGTTCAGATTGAACAGTTTGAACTTCCAAAGGCTTATGATATGAACCATCAATCATTGTCAATTAAATCTAATTTGATGATTGTTGCACCAGTTTCTGCAAATACCCTTGGAAAAGCTGCTAATGGCATAGCAGACAATCTTCTTACTACAAATTTATTATCAACAAGTGCACCTATTATTTTTGCAACACATATTAATCCAACAATGTATAATAAGCGTAGTGTACAAAGAAATATTAAAACCCTTAAAGAAGATGGAATAATTTTTGTTGAAAATAAAGAAGGGAAATATCCGAGTTTATTTCCAAGCATAGATGCTATTATTAGTGTAGTTGAAGAAATACTTAGCTAAATCATAATTAGTGGATTTCAAAGGTCACGCTTCGCCTCCACCATTGAAATTTAAGTCAATGAAAGGATTTATTTACCATTCTTTGAGTAATTCATAGGTGGGATAATTGTCATTAGCAGAGTCAAAGCAGATATTGCTTATGTGAAGTCCAAAATTTTAGCATATGTGAGTGCCTCCTAAAAAATGTATTTTAATAAAAGGCTACGCCGCAAATTTCTGTAAATTTGTCAAGTGATTTATACAAAAAGCAGAAAAATTATGCATAAATTTTGGAGGAAGCTATATGGAGTATTAAAAATAAAAATCGAGTAAACTCGGGTGTTATAGAGTTTCCGAGAGTACTCGAACTTTAAAGGGAGGACTCTTCTAGTATATAGAAATGAGACAGAGCTTGAAGGTGGAGTAATCACGAACAAGTACATATTAAGAGATTTTTCATTTCATTTAAGTATAAAAAGTTTAATAATATAAATTTTTAAGGATGTATTTTTATGCAAAATAGTATATAATTTAAAAAGCTATAGGTTAATTCTGTTATTATTTTGAAGATAATGTATTGAGAAAATAAAATTTTGATAAATATTTACATATATTAAGTGAAGTGTTTAAATAAGATGAGGGTAAATGATGAAAGAAAAAATTACAGGTTATAGTGAATCGTATATAAAAAATGTGTTTAGAATAATTTCAATGGCTAGTGCAATTATATGCCTTGCAGTAATTGTTACTGGAATTTTAGGATATACAAACACAAAAGAATCACTTATAAATAAAGCAAAATCTCAAGATATCGTCTTTATAGTTAAATCAATGGCGTCTGAAATAGATAGTCGTATTAGCAGGGCTGTTGAGACTTCTTATATTTTTGCTAGAGATCCATTAAATATTGAATGGGTAAAAGGCGAAGAGCAAGATAAGGAATATGGGAAAATAATTCAAAATAAAATAGACAGTATTGCAAACTCTTATGATTATAATAATTTTTTCATAGCAGGTATAAAATCAAAACATTATTATAGAGCAAATTCTGAAAATAACGATAATGGTGAGAATTATATAGTTTTGCAAGAAGATAATCCGGAAGATAAGTGGTTTTGGAATGTACTTAAATCTAAAAAAGCAATTGATTTTAATGTTGGGTATGACAGGGCTACGGAAAATACATTTCTCTTTGTAAACACTATTATGGGAAGCGTCGATAATCCATTTGGTATAACTGGGGTTGGGATGAACATTAATGAAATAACAAAGGAATTTAAAGAGTTCAAGGTTGGGAAAGAAAGTAACCTTTGGATTATAGATGATAAAGGAATAATTCAATTATCAGATAATGTAGAGGATATAGGAAAAAAATGTAGTGAATTTGTACCTGAAGGTGTTGTTAATAATATTGAAAATAATTCGACAGATGAAAAACAAGAAGTTAAAGTATCACAATATTCTAAGGAGAATAATAAAATTGTTGATTATTCTTATTGTAAGTTAAGTTCGGGAGATTGGACTTTATTTTATGAAATACCAAGGACGGAAAGTATTTCTTTACTTGATTCACTAAGAAATAATACAATTATAAATGTAATTCTTGTATTAGCATTTTTTATGATTTTATTTTATTTTATTTCTAAAAAAATTGCTAATCCATACGAACAAGCAATTTCAATGAATAAAGAACTTGAGAATAAGGTAAATATAAGAACTCAAGAATTAAGAGAATCAAACCAAAAAATCAATGATAGCATAGAATATGCAAAAAGGCTTCAAGAGTCAATTCTTCCATCAAAAGAAGAATTAAAAAAGTCATTTATGGAGAACTTTGTTATTTGGAAACCCAAAGATACAGTGGGGGGAGATTTTTTTTGGTTAAGGGAAATAGAGGATGTATTAGTGTTTGTAGTAGGTGATTGTACGGGTCATGGAGTTCCAGGAGCGTTTATGACGATGACGGTAAATGCAATATTACATAATATAGTAAACACAATTAATAAAGAAGATCCAAGCATGATTTTACAGGAACTCCACATTCAACTAAGACAAGCTCTTAATAAAAATTCAAATCCTAGTAGTGTTGATGATGGATTGGATATTGCAATTTTCTCTATAAAGAAAAAAGCCAGCCTTATATATGCAGGTGCCAATATAGAGTTATACATTAAACGTGAGGGCGAGGTTAAAGTTTTTAAACCTCAAACTAGAGGGATTGGGTATAGGGATATAGAATTAAAAGAAAATTTAAAGAATGAAATTATACAAATCCAAAAAGGTGATATATTTATAGTTACTACTGATGGTTTTATTCATCAAAATGGAGGAGAAAGAAAATATCCTTTTGGGAAAAAAAGATTGTGTAATATGATAAAAGAATGTGAGTTTAAAGATTTTGAATCAATAAAATCAAATTTTGAGAACACAATGGAAGTTTACAAAGGAACTGAAGAGCAAAGAGATGATATTACTGTTTTAGGATTTAAAATGAAATAAAAATATTAAATTGTTATTTTTTTTATGTGTCTAAAACACATTATTTCAAAATAAATAATTATTTGAGAAAAGGAGATGAATTTGTGTGTTAGATAATAATTTTAATCTATATAATTTTTATAATAATATCAAAAAAGAAAAAATAATATTTTGTTATAGTGGACCAATAGCACAGTCAACTATAGAAGGAATAGGAACTACATTAAGACTTAACTTAAAAATGGAAGAGGCAGATATGAGTTCTTCCCAAAAAATATTTTCAGTTTTTATTGAGCAAATGCAAAATGTATTAAACTATTCCCAAGAAAAGATTGTAAATGATAAGGAATTAGAAAAGGAACTTAAAATTGGTGTTTTAGTTATAGGACAAGAGGAAAATAATTTTTACGTTTATTGTGGAAATAAAGTTTACAATAGTGATGTTGAAAAAATACAAAGTAGAATGGATGAATTAGAGGGGCTTAGCCAAGAAGAACTTAAGGAACTATATAAAAAGAGAAGAAAAAGCGAGTTACTGGAAGGGAGCAAGGGGGCTGGTTTAGGGCTTATTGAAATGGCACGTAAGTCAGGCAGACCTATTGAAAGTTCTTTTACAAAAATTAATGATGAATTTTCATTTTTTTCAATAAAGGTCCTAGTTTTTGGAGGTAAAAAAAGAAATGGATAGTTTAATAATAGAAAAAACAGTTTCCACACCATATATTAACTTAAATTATGATGAGAGAAAGTTAATAATTTCTGGGGAATCTTTTCCGGAAAATGCAGCCAAGTTTTATGAACCAGTAATGAGCTGGATTAAAGAATATCTTGAGCAGCTTACAGAAGAAGAAACTATAATAGAATTTGAGATGATTTATTTTAATTCAAGTACCTCTAAAATTTTTATGACTATTTTAGATTTATTTGATGAGGAAGTCGAGAAAGGAAAAAATATAAAAATTCATTGGATTGCTTCAGAAGATAATGATATAGCGATAGAATGTGGAGAAGAATTTAAGGAAGATCTTGAATTTATTGAATTTAAGATTGTCGTAAATTAAATAATTTGGTTTCACATAATGTTAGTTTTATAGCAAAAGCAGTAAGGAGGAGAAACTTATGGGATCTATCTTCATAAAAGAAGAAGAAATCCTTGAAAATTCAGTTTCAATATTGGAATCTAGTGTTATTGAAACTGAAAAGGATAGAGAATTATATGGAAATCTTGTAGGTGAATATAAGGAACTTTTAGAACAAATGAAGAGAATGATAAAAGTGTCAGACATAATGGAAAATAAACTTAATCTTGTTCGACGTTCGATAGATGAAATTTCTAAATTTGATTTTTTAACTAACGTTTATAATAGGCGTCATTTTGACATGGTATTGACTGAGGAATGGAAGAAAAGCGAAGAAGCTAATAATTGTTTAGCAATTCTTATGATTGATATAGATAAGTTTAAAGAATACAATGATAAATACGGTCATGTAGAAGGAGATAAATGTCTTCAGAACATTTCAACAATTATTAAGAATGTAGTTAATAAATCAAATAGTGTTGTTTCAAGATATGGTGGAGAAGAATTTATTGCTTTAATTTCAAACTCAGATTTGGAAAAGGCAAAGTACATAGCAGAAAATATAAGAAAAGATATAGAAAAATCAGGCATTTTGCATGAAGCATCAGAACATAGAAGTGTTACAGTATCTATTGGAGTTGCTGCTGCTATCCCTAATATGCAAATACAACCTGAAGACTTAATTGTTATGGCGGATCAGGCTCTTTATAGAGCTAAAAGTTCTGGAAGAAATAGGATAGAAACATAATTATTTCTTGCATAAAATAATTAAAACTTGATTGGATTATAATGAAAAGTATTGGGTTGTGTATATCATGGCCTTTTTTTGTTTATCTCTTCAGTTAAATACTTTTAGAATAAAATTGCATAACAGTTATAAAGTAAACGGTAGACCATAATAAGTACCTCGTATTTTATTTTCATTTTTGAGATAAGTAATCCAACCTTTAGAACAGATATGGTAAAACCATCTTTTAATATTACAAAAATGACTTGTAATTGAAAAATGGTTTATTTATGAACTTTAATCTCTTGAGTTTGCTTTCATTAACTATCCAATTCAAGATAAATGTGTTGTGGAATAATATACAAATTTTAAAAATGGCAGCATTGAAAAGAGTAAAAATAGCGCTTCCAATTTCCCATTATATTGCATTAGTAAAAACTGTTTTAACTTGAAATATCAAAAGTTAATTGGACATATTTGGGATTACAAAGTACTTCAGCAATTAACTTTGCTAACTTTGATAGCGGCAGAATATTCACCTTAATCCCCACAGAAGTTCTTTTAACAAAACCTCTTATATTTCCAATAGTTTTTACTAGAGCTTTAACTCCCATATTTTCTAGTTCAGCACAATAAAGAACTGTAGATTTGAACCAACTTATAAGGTTATGCGTTAAGAATACAAGCCATAGAAATCCGTATATTCCATAGAATTTTGATGTTCTTAAATTCTTAATATAGGATACATCTTGAAGGCTTGGTATTATCCTTTATTTATTTTTCGGAAACTATAATATGGAAAATGCTATAGATTCATTTGTTCGAAACTTAGGTAATTAAGTAAAATTATTAATATGAATCCATTCAGGTCTAAAATAATATGAAATTTATTGGTGGATTTTAAAGGTCACGTTTCGCCTCCACCATGAAACCCACAAAAATCTAAAATTTGGATTTTCGTGGGTTATTTTAGTTATTAGACGTTTAGAAAATGAGTTCGCATCTTTGCAGGAAGAAATTTAGTATATACAAAGGTGAACCGTATCATAAGTAACGCTTTTTTTGTAAATAAGTATTAAAGGGTTTACTGGTGATTAGTAAGTTCCTAATGAATACTAAATGTAATATTATCAAAAATCTAAATTAGAGGTATCAGAATTAGAATTATGAAGCTGGTTGAAAAGAAAGCTTTGAATAAGATCTCATGAACAATCATTAAAGAATTGTTGAAATTATACAAAGTCATTTATTATGTAAAAATGTACCCTATATTTTGAGGGCACATTTCTTAATTAATATTCTGATTTATGAATTTTATAGATTTGCTTCTTAGTTGTAACGAAATCTTTTATTTCATCACGTTCATTATCTACGGGGATACAGGTTCAGTTGCTCTCTGCCATCCTACAGGAACAAGTTGTGGTGTAACTACACTATAATTACCATGGTTTTGAATATTTATTACAACAATATGGAATCGAGCACCTACATTAAGAGTTGCTCCGCCGCCACCTGAAAGAATGAATTTAACATCATGTGCTTTAGCCAGTTGAAAATCATGAATGTGACCTATAAGAACACTTGAGACTCTGTTCCTTACTATTTTATAAAAGTCTCTTCTTCCTCTTTCGTTTGGGAATGCATCGTCTCCAACCCAATTAAGTTCCGGTTCTCTTGGTGGAACATGCATAGTGACAAAAACATTCGTAGAGCATCTAACGTCCGATAAACTGTTGGCCAAGAATTCCAGTTCATTTTCTGTCAGACCATATTCATTATAAACATAATGATATAAAGAATTAAGCCCAACCATCCTGAGTCTGAAGCTAGGCAAATCAATAGACCAATGAATATCTTCCGGGCCAATAATATTTTTATAGTTATCTAGGGAAAGTGTAGTACCTAATCTTGCGGCATCATGATTACCTGGAACCATAAAAAAAGGCACTCTATCACCGTTTTTATCTTTATTTAAACTTTTGATTTTTTCAACTAAGAAATTGAGGTTATCTTCGGTACCAGTGAAGTCACCATCACCACCATAGGCAAAAAGTAAGGGGTTAAAATCCATTGCTCTCTGCATAGCTACTTCAAAAATGTCATTGCTTACAAATCTTATATCACTTCCTGTACTGCGCTGAACCCAGCTATCACCAAAAAATACTATATTATAATTATTTGGATTCCGCTTGCTTTTGATAACCTGCAGATCAGCAAATGACTGATCAAAGAGAGTCATAATCATCCCTCCATAAAAATAAAAGATATTGTATCTCTGTTAATATAATATTCAAGGAGGTAAAGAGGTGTTACAAAGCATGGGATGGATGTTTAACAAAAGGCTGGAAAAATCACTTTCATTTATGAAAAAACTCAAGCTGGAGAGCCCATCCATGTCATTTTAGAGCTTTTCGATGCTGCATAAGTGTCTTTTTAGTTATTTATCTGGAAATATTTATTTGCAATTCCACTCGTTTATAGTTAATATTTACTAGGTGTAAATTAATGTAATTAGCATGTTCTTTTATGCGCTTAAGATAGCCTGATTTTAATATACATTTTGTTAATCGATTATCATACAAAATGTATATTTGATCAAAATGTAAATGATTTAGTGCATGCAAGTAATAGCAATGCTTAAGATAACGTTATAAAAAGGAAATAAGTATGGCATGGAAATTGCTATATAAAATCTATGAGAGGAATTAATATTATGGATTTAGAAAATAAAATTATAAAAATGATAAATTCTGAAAATAAAAAGAATCCATTAACTGATGCTCAAATTGCTAAGTTTTTAGGTGTAGCGAGGGAGTCCATCACTAATTTAAGAAAGGAATTAAATATACCTAACTCTAGACAAAGGCGATATCCCTATTTAAAAGTTGCAACATCATCTATTTTGAAAAAAAATAAAAATATTGCTGTCTCTGAGCTTACAAGAGAATTATTAGCTGAAGGATTTGATGTGTCAAGACGAATTGTTGAAGAAATCTTAGCTAAAGATAATTTTGATATTAATAAAGTGAAGGCCCAAAAAGAAGAAGTTACTGACGCTTTTAATTCTTTAATTGGGAGTAATGGAAGTTTAAAAAATTCCATTGAACAAGCTAAGTCTGCAATTTTATATCCACCTAAGGGCTTAACAACATTAATTGTTGGAGAGAGTGGAGTTGGAAAAAGTAAATTTTCTGAATGTATGTATGAATTTGCTAAAAGAAGAAAAGTTATAAAAGAAAATGCTTCTTTTGTAGTATTTAATTGTGCTGACTATGGTGATAATCCACAACTATTGTTATCACTTTTATTTGGTCATAAAAAAGGAGCATTTACGGGTGCAGATACAGACGCATCTGGATTAGTAGAAGAAGCCAATGGAGGAGTACTTTTTTTAGATGAAATTCATAGATTACCGCCTAAAGGTCAAGAAATACTTTTTTCAATTATGGATAGAGGAAAATTCAGAAGACTAGGTGAGGCAAATTCAGAAAGAAAAGTTAATTTAATGTTGATTGGAGCAACTACTGAAAACATAGAAGCTAATTTACTATTAACATTTAGAAGAAGAATACCAATGGTAATAAGATTATCACCTTTACATGAAAGACCAGTAAGAGAAAAAATAGATATTATATATAATGAATTTCAATCTGAATGTAATCGAATAGATGCTAAAATTTTCGTTGATAAAAAAGTCGTAGAGATATTAGCATTGAAAAAGTTTAGTGCAAATATTGGACAATTACAAAATATGATTCAAGTTTTGTGCGCAAGAGCTTTTATGACATATATAAATAATGAAGATACTAACAAAGAGTCTTTAATTATAGATATGAATCAAATATTAAAAATAAATGATTCATTTAAAGACATAAAATTTCAAGATGTTAATCAAGCTGAAATAAGGAAGTATGTGAAGGATTCAATATTTATTCCATTTATGTTAGAAAATCAGTTAAGAGAAGAGTATGCAGATAGTGATGAAAATATGTTTCCAGAGGATATATATAGACAAATTGAAAAGAAATATTATGAACTTAAGAAGATAGATATACGAGAAACTGATATAGAAAATATTCTTTGGGCATTTATACAAAATAGTTTTACAAATATTGAAACTAATTTTACTTATGAACAATCATTTTCTATGAATGATTTAAGAAGTTTTGTAAGTGAAGATTTAATAGATTATATAGAAACTTTCATGAAGGAGTTAAGTAAAGACAATCCATTGTTAGAAATTAATAAAAATGTATTTAAATATTTAGCTATACATGTAGAAGAAAGTATTAAAAGAATAAGGTTAAAACAAAAAATAATAAATGTAGATAAAATTATAAGTGATACAACTTATGAATATGAAATGGCAAAAAAATTTGTTAAAGAACTTGAAGAAATAAAAAACATAGAAATACCTAATGATGAAATTGGATTTATAGGTCTTTATATAAAGGCTGCATTAAGATCTGAAAATAAAAGAGATAAGGTTGGGTTGATGATAATTTCTCATGGTAAAATAGCTACCGCTACAATTAATGTAGTTAATGAGCTGTTAGGAATAAGATTTCCAGTTGCAGTAGATATGCCTTTAGATGAAAATCCAATTAATATATACAATAAAGTAGTTGAATTATCTAAAATAATCGATCAAGGTAAAGGAATATTGTTTTTAGTGGACATGGGGTCATTAACGAACATAGGAGATATAGTAAATAAAAGAACTGGCATAAAATCAAGAACAATAGATAGAGTTGATCTTATAATTGCCTTAGAAGCAGCAAGAAAGGTTTCAATAAGAGATGGAGATCTTGACGAAATATACTTTTCTTTAATAAAGGATAGACTTGGACATAGATACTTCACGGATAATATATCAGATAAACCTAAAGCGATAATATCTTTATGTTTAACCGGTGAAGGCATGGCTAAATATATAAGTAAATGCCTGGGGGATAGATATGATAATGTAAATTTCTATGAAATGAGCGCATTAGATGAAAATTTATCAGAAAAGATAATTAAATTAAAAGAAGTGAATAACATCCTAGCAGTTATAGGAACAATAGATCCAGAAATACAAGGAATAAATTTTATACCATATGATAAGGAAGTTTTAAACAATTTAAATATAGATACCTTAAGGAATGGAAATGAAGAATTAAAGTATTATGAAAGAGTTGTTGATGAAGATTTACTAATCTTTGAACCAGATATATATTTCAAAAAAGATTTATTAGAGTATATATGTTCAATACTTATAAATAAAGGAATTGTAGATAAAGAATATTTATCATCAGTTATTAATAGGGAAAGTTTAGCTCCAACATATTTAAAAGGAGAAATAGCAGTACCACATGGAGAATCTTCATATGTAAATAAGACAAGCTTCGTATTTATTAAAGTAAAAAGTCCAATTGATTGGGGTGTTGGGAATGTAAATATAATATGTATGCCAGTTTTTAAAGCAAATGGCAAGGTAATTGTAAAGAATATTCTAAAGATCTTAGAAGATAAAACATTTATAAATCATATGAAGAATAGTCTTAGTGAACTGGATTTTAAAAATATAATTTTAAATAAATTTAAAGAAATATAGCACATAGGAGGTATAATAATGAATTTAGATTTAATTGCATTAAATTTAGAAGTAAAAAATAAAGAAGAGGTTATAAGGGAATTAGGAAAGAGAATGTTTGAAAAAGGCTATGTAAAGCATACTTACATAGATGCAGTTCTAGAAAGGGAAAAAACTCTTCCTACAGGATTAGATATTGGAGAAATGTGTGTAGCAATTCCACATACAGATTCAAAGCATGTAAATGAATCTAATGTAGCACTAGCTGTTTTAAAGAATTCTGTAGATTTTAATAATATGATAGAACCTAGTAAAAAAGTTCAAGTAAGGGTTGTGTTTTTATTAGCTATAAATGATCCCGATTCTCAAGTAAGTCTATTAAGCAAATTAATGTCAGTTTTTCAGAATGTGAATTTATTAAAACAAATAAGGAATTCATCAAATATAGAAGAGGTGGCAAAATTATTAGAATTTATAGAAATATAGCATTTAAAATTATAACAAATTTTAAGCTTATATAATAAATTTTTAGGAGGAATATAATATGAAATATGTCAACGTATTATCAGTTTGTGGTTCAGGAACAGTAACATCATCTATGGTTGCAGGAAAAGTAAAAGAAACTTTAAAAGAAAAGGGGATAAGTGTATCCACAACTGAGGCAAGACCAACTGAAGCACTAAATTTAGCTGAATCAGGAAGATTTGATCTCATTGTTTACACAAGTCCGCTACCAGCTGGAGATTATAAAATACCAACTATCAATGCATTTGCATGTCTTACTGGAATGGGAGAAGATAAGTTTTTTGAAGACTTGTTGAAAACTGTAGATGAACTAAATAAATAGAAAAAGATTGAGATGAAAACGTTTAGTAATTGATATGTAAATAAAATTTTGACAATAGGAGGGATTGAGTATGTTAGCATTTCTTAAATCAATAATTGACACATTTGGATCAGCAATAATAGTTCCGTTTATTATATTTGTAATAGCAAAAGTTTTTAAAATAACAACAAAAAAATCATTTCTTTCAGCTATATATGCAGGTGTTGCGCTACAAGGTTTTTCGCTAATATTAAATTCATTTACACCAATAGTGACACCAGTTATAAATAGAATGGTTCAAAGTACAGGTGTAAATCGTCCTGTATTTGACGTGGGGTGGCAAGCTACATCTTTAGTTGCTTTCTCTTCAAGTGCGGGTATGATATATCTTGGATTGGGAATTTTATTACAAACTGTTTTATTCCTAATTAAATGGACAGATGTTTTCCAACCATCAGATTTATGGAATAACTATTCGTATATGGTTTGGGGAGCTATGGTTATTGGAGTAACAGGTAGTTTCACACTAGGTATAGCTTGTATGGTTTTACTAAATTTATATAGTTTATTAATATCAGAATTAGTAGCAAAGAGATGGTCAAATTATTATAAATATCCGAACTGTACAATAATAGCTATGCATAATGTTGAAGCATCGATATTTGCAGTTGTTACAGATCCATTATACAATGCATTAGGCTTTAATAAAATTAAATTGAATCCAGCGCAATTAGAAAAGAAATTAGGTTTCTTTGGAGAACCAATGACATTAGGATTATTTTTAGGAATGTTTATAGGTATATTGGGTAATGTTACAAGAATAGGTACTATGGATGCATGGGGAGAAATATTAAAATTAGGTGTTGCAACTAGTGCAGTTATGGCTATTTTCCCTAAGGTTGCTAGTATGTTTGCACAAGCATTTGTGCCAATAACAGATGGAGCAAGAAAGTTTATGAAAAATCAAGGGAATCGTGAATGGTTTATAGCAGTAAATGATGCAGCAGGATATGGTGAACCAGCAACATTAATTTCAGGATTAATACTAATCCCATTTATGCTAGTACTAGCAATGGTACTTCCAGGAAATCAAGTTTTACCTGTAGTTGACTTACTTGCCCTTCCATATATGGTTCAAGGTTTAGTTGCTATATACAATGGAAATATTTTTAAAGTTTTACTTTCGGGTATAATATGGTTTGGATTGGGCTTATATGTATGTACATTTACAGCACCATTATTCACATCAATGGCAGTTGGAGTAGGTGTAGCTATACCAGCAGGTGCTATGATGATTACAAGTTTCAATATATTAGGAAAGCCTTTAATGGGATTAGTGTTTTTGGCATTCTTAACAGGTAATCCAGTGTTTATTGCAATTGCAGTAGCAGTATACATCGCTTTATGGGCATTATTTAAGAAGAACAAAACTGGAATTGTTGAATATTTAGAGAAACAAGCATTAAAAAATATAACTGATGATGGAGCAACGACTAGCATTGTAGGTTAGTATAGTTAAATTATTTACAGGAAGTTTATAAGGCATTAGAAAGAAAATAGACTAGCATACTGACTTGTTATTTTTTGATAGTGCCTTAAAGTAAAACTTAGCTTAAATTGTTAAAGAGTGCTCAAATGTACTCTTTAACACCATGGGTTTTTTGTAATGAAAGGATGATGGTTATAGTGGATGTAACAAATTTAAAAGTAGAAGAACTTATTGGAATGAATTTTGAGTGTGAATGTGGAAAAAGGCATAGTGTAGAAATCAATTCGGTAAAGATAGGAAATAATATAATAGAAAGGCTCCCAGAGTTTCTTAAAGAATTTAAAAATAAAAAAATATTAATTGTACAAGATGTTCACACATATGTTGTAGCTGGAAAAAGGGTAGAAGAAATATTACAGAATGATTTTTCCTTAAAAAAATTTGTATTTCCACAGGAGCACTTGTTGCCTGATGTGTATGCTCTTGGAAGAGTCCTTATGGAGATAGAAGATGATACAGCACTTATACTTGGAGTAGGTTCAGGCGTTATCAATGACATATGCAGGTATGTTGCTTACAGGGTGCATGTGGATTATGCAATAGTTGGTACTGCACCATCCATGGATGGTTACGCTTCCGTAGTATCTCCTTTAATCACAGATGGGTTTAAAGAGTCCCATAAAGCGATATATCCTTATGGAATATATGCAGATATTGAGATTATGAAGAATGCCCCAATGTATTTACTTTGTTCAGGACTTGGTGATGTATTAGGTAAATATATTGCTTTGGCAGATTGGTCAATTGCAAATATCTTAACAGGAGAATATTATTGCAAAACTATTGCAGATATGGTTCAAGCTGCAGTAGATAAATGTGTTGATGCTGCACCAAGGATTCCTCAAAGGAATGATGAAGTTGTAAAAAATATAACAGATGCATTAGTTCTGTCAGGAATAACTATAGGAATGGCAGGAGCTTCAAGACCTGCATCCGGTTCAGAACATCATATTGCCCATGGCTGGGAAATAATGTTTCATACAAGAAATAGTGAAGAAAAATGGGTACATGGGAACTTTGTCGGAGTAGGTACAGTGGTTATGTCCATGGTATTTGAGGTGTTAAGGGATTTAGATATAGAGAGTGTTATGTCTAAGAGAAGTTTCAGAACTTATGATATGAATAAATGGAGACAAAATATTGAAAGCGTATTTGGTAAAGTGGCAAATAATGTAATTAACTATAAGAAGGATTCAATCGAATTGAATCCAGATAAGAGACAGGAGAATGCAGAAAGGATTGCCTCAAGCTGGAAGGACATTCTTTATATTGCAAATACTATAGTACCAAGTTCTGATGACATAAAAAAAATATTACAGGACGGTGGCTGTGTATGGCATCCTGAAGAGCTTGGAATTGATAAAAATTTATTTGTTAAGACATTCATTGCAGCAAAGGATATAAGAACTAGGTATGGTGTTGTGCATTTGATTGATAATCTTGGATTAACAGAGGAAATTGCTAATTTAATTGCGGATAAATTGTATAAGGCACAGCCCAAAAAATAACAAATTCATGTGCCTAAGTCCAACAATATATAAGACAATTATATGTTTTAATTTGGAGGTAAAAAATGAATGAATTAAATGATATTAAATGTTTTCTATTAGATATGGATGGAACTTTTTATCTTGGAAATACACTTATTGATGGTGCATTAGACTTTTTAGATATTTTAAAAAGTCAGCAAAAGAAGTTCATATTCTTAACAAATAACTCTTCGAAAAATAAATCAACCTATAAGCAAAAGCTTTCAACCCTTGGGTGCAAGGTTTATGAAGAACAAGTTTATACATCTGGTGAAGCTACCATATGGTATATGAAGAAAAATTGCCCAGGTAATAAAATATATCTAATGGGTACAGAACCACTTATGAAAGAATTCGAAAATGCAGGATTTATATTAGTTAATGACAAAAATGACAAGCCGGATTATGTAGTTCTTGGTTTTGATACTACACTAACCTATGAAAAAATATGGACAGCTTGTGATTATATTAGAGAGGGAATACCATTTATAGCTACTCATCCAGATTTCAATTGTCCAATTGAAGACAGTAAATATATGCCGGATACTGGCTCTATGATAAGAATGTTTGAGGCATCCACAGGTGTTTCGCCTGTAGTTATAGGTAAGCCATATGGATATATAGTAGAGGCTATCATTGAGAAGTATGGCCTTAAAAAAGAAGATGTGGCAATTGTAGGAGACAGACTTTACACTGACATCAAAACTGGCGTAAATGCAGGGATAACTAGTATTCTTGTATTAAGTGGTGAGACATCAGAAGAGATGTATGAAAAGTCTGACATAACTGCAGATTATGTATTTTCATCAATAAAGTATATTGGTGAAGAACTTAAGCAGTTTCAGAAGATCTTTATTTAATTGCTGCACTTTTTGGGCAAACCATAAAGGAAGCGAAGGAAAGCCTTTGAATTAGAAAAAAATATAAAGGTATTGCAATGCAATTTGTAATGCCTTTATATTTTGTATAAAAGCAATTTAAGTTAAATATACGTTATTTTGATGATATAATAGCTTTAGGCACAATCAAGGAAATAACAAGTCAATTTACTAGTCTATTTTCCGTCAAGGGGAAACTCCACTCGCGTACACTTACGTCGGCAAATTGACATAAAAGGTCCGCTATGAGGTCAATTTGCTTCCTTGCTTAATGAAAAAATATACATGGCAACTTTGGCCTTGATATTTTCTTTCATGTGCCGTAGATAAAATATTAAAAGGTAAGGAAGATAAAAATGCAAAAGAATGTTAAGATGATATATCCATTCTATATTGATAAGTTTCAGTGTATTGGAGGAAAATGTGAAGATAGTTGTTGCATTGGATGGGATATAGATATTGATAAAGAAACATTTAAAAAATATCACAAAGTTACAGATGAAGCAATGAAAAAGATGTTCCAAAAAAATGTTCATAACAATGAATATTGTACTAATAAAGATTTAGATTATGGAAGAGTTAAATTAAGCAAAACAAAAAGATGTCCGTTTTTAGATGATGAGAATTACTGTTTGATTCAAGGGAAATTTGGTGAAGATTATCTTTCTAGTGTTTGTAGCCAATTTCCTCGAGTACTAAATAAAGTAGATAATCATTACGAAATATCCCTAGATGTAGCATGTCCAGAGGCAGCAAGAATTATTCTTGGAAGTAAAGAGAAAATAGAATTTAAGGAAAGTGAGAAAAGTTTAGGTAAGTATATTATGTCAGGTGTACTTGATACTAGAGCATCTGAATTCAAAGATACACCTATAAAGTATTTTAAAGAGATAAGAGATTTTTCAATAAAAATAATACAAAATAGAAACTTAAAGTTCAGTTCTAGATTATATGTCTTAGGGGATTTTTTAAATGAACTAGAAGATATAGAAAATGATGAAATAGAAGAATTTATAAGAGAATATGATATAGAAAATGAAGCTGAGTCTTATAAAAGAGAACGTATGAATTATGCACTTCAAATTTCATTTTTGAAGAATATAATTGATTCTTTAGATATATTAAATGAAAATGATAGCCATAAATTTAAAATGTACACTAAAGAACTTATGCAGGGATATAATATTAAAGATAATGAAGAGATAATTGAAAATAAGGAAAAATATATAAATGCATTTGAAAAATATACAGAAGAATATATAGAAAGCAATAGCCACATATTTGAAAGTTATATGGTTAATTTTATATATAATAATCTATTTCCTTTTTCAGAAAGCGATTGTATGTTTGATGGATATATTCTACTTTTATTTAGATATTCATTAATGAGATTTTATCTAGTTGGAAAATACATATATAATGGAAAAGATTCCGTAGAAGATATGGTAGAGTTTATTCAAGTATTTGCAAAAGCAGTAGAGCATGATAAGAACTATAGAAGCGAAATCCTAGAATATATTAAAGAAAATAGCTATGATAATATGGAATTCGCAAAAATGCTTTTGTAGTAAGGGGCTGTTGTACTAAATAATTAGTGCACAGCTCCTTTTACGTAAAAAATAAATCTCAAACTCTAATAGGGTTAAGAGGCTGGATGCTTTCATATAGACAGCTTTTTAGAGCTCTTTATCTACTTCTTCTCTATTCGTATATGGGTTTACATAACCTGGACATAGGTGAGTTTCACTCCAGTACATCATGGCATTCAAAACTGGAATAAAGCTTTCTCCTAATTCACTTAGAGTATACTCAACCTTCGGCGGAATTTCTTTATAAATTTCCCTATGTAAAAAGCCGTCTTCCTCAAGTTCTCGGAGTTGTTTGGTAAGTGTAGACTGTGTTATACCATTTAGACGACGTATCAACTCACCGAAGCGTTGAACTTTATAAAAAGCTATATATCATAAAATTAATATTTTCCATTTACCGTTTAATACAGATTGCAGCATACTCATTGGTACACAATGAGACATCAAATTCTTGTCACGAAATTTATTATCTGCCATATTATCCCTCCGATTCATGAACAGTATACCTCATGAAAAAAGAAAAATCAATGTACTACTTTTTCTTGTACATAGTATTAAAAATAGTACTACAACCATAAAAAGACCGTACTTGAATAAAAAAAATATCTACTGTAACATATAAATCAGAAACGGGAGGCCATTATCTTAAGACTCGCTTCATGGAGAAAAATTACTCTAAAAGGAGAGATAAATATGCATTATACTGGAACCATTTGGAGACCTCCATATGAGGCTTCATCATTATTAATTGAAGTTACCGCAGGCTGTACGCATAATAAGTGCAAATTTTGCACTCTCTATGATGATCTTCCTTTCAAATTTAGAATGTCACCTTTAGATGATATAGAAGAAGATCTGTTAGAAGTACAGGCAGAACTTAGTAGCTGGAATAGTCAGAAAATTAATCGTGTTTACCTAACTGGAGCTAATCCTTTTGTTTTGAAATTTCAAAGGCTAAAAGAAATTGCTGAACTGATTCATAAATATCTACCTGATTGTAAGACAATAGGCTGTTTTTCTCGTGTTACTGATATTGATCTTAAGACAGATGAAGAGTTAAAGGATTTGCAGGATCTTGGCTATGATGGTATTACCATAGGCGTGGAAACTGGGGATCAGAGAATACTTGAATTTATGAATAAGGGATATGCTCCTGAGGAAATTATAACACAGAGCCACCGTCTGGATGCTGCAAATATCAAGTATAATTACTTTTATCTTGCAGGTATCTCGGGTTCAGGGCGGGGAAAAATAGGTGCATTAGAAACAGCTAAAATATTCAATCAAACAAATCCACAGATTATCGGTTCATCCATGCTTACTGTCTATCCAGAATCTGAGCTGTATGTTGAGATTCAGTCAGGTAATTGGTCAGAAGAAACAGAAATAGAGAAACTAGATGAATTAAAAACACTCATTGAAAATTTGGATATTCCCGTATATTTCGCGACTCTAGGTGCATCAAACGCAATTTTTGTTCAAGGGCAGCTTCCAAAGGACAAAGATGTAATGGTTAAACACCTTGAGAAGGTATGCAAAACTCAAAGTGAATCTGAATTGAGACATTATCGCGTACAACTAAAACACCTTTGATTTTTATCTTATAGTTAATAGCTGCAACACTCCAACTTATACAAGTTGGAGATAATGGTTGCATGTTTTTTAGAAAACTAAAATAATAAAATTTAGTTTTCTAAGTTCCAGTTTTCTTCTGTTGCATATATTGAAACTCCATCTTTTTCGCTAGTTTCATATATGGTAACGCCCGTTGAAATCAAATTATTGTAAGCAGACTTAGAGGTATCTGAATTTATGTTTTCCGCGGATCTGCTTATAACTCCAAATTCTGGCTTAACATATCTAAGAAAATTTATTGTTGATGATGTATCATATCCATGATGGGGAACTTTTATTACATTAACTTCTGATCCATTTAATAATTTATTTGCGACAAAATCTTTTTCAGCCCTCCATTGCATATCCCCAGTATATAATACATGTAAATTTCCGTAATTTAAATATATAATTGCAGATTTATTATTCCAGTAATCTATTAAATGGTCACCTTTTATTGGTCTAGGTTCGAAATCTTTATCGGATTGTATAAATTGTAATATATTATTTGCATCTATGAATTGACCTTTTGCTATAGTAGTAGTTTCAATTCCATTTTCACTGATATAATCTACTATATTTTTATACATATCATAATCTTGTTTTAGTGAGTCAAGATTAGCAGGAGTTTCTTTGGTTAAATCCATATCAGCATACCAATCGGTTACCTTTGGAATATTAGGAAGATATACTTTATTGACTTGAAAATTATTAAAGATTGGAATTAACCCACCCATATGGTCGCCATGAGGATGTGTAAGTACAATATAATCAATTAGTGGCTTTCCATTCTTACTTTTTAAATCTTGTTCTTTTAAGAAATTTACAACTTTCTCAGAATGGTTAAAATCACCAGTATCAATCAATATTGTTTCTCCATTTGGAAGTTTAATGTATGAGCAATCTGCATTTCCTACACTTAAAAATTTTATAAATAAGTAGTCTGTCATTTTTCCAGGGCCTTTATATTCACCTGAATCATCAAAGCTCTCCATTTTGCCATTGATAATTATATCTCCGACTGCAAGTGAATGATCTGCCTTAACATAATATTTTTTACTGTCAATGGTAATCCATTTATTAGATACCATTATACCTTCGTTTGTTGAATAATATTTTTTATTGTTATAGTCATAAATTCCAGTTTGTAGCTTTCCTGACATATCAAAGGAATACCAATTATTATTTATGAATTTTTTACTAAATGTTACTCTTCCTTCATTGTTTAAATGATCTTTTGTTACATACGAATTGATTCCAATAAATGAAAAACATAAAGCAAATATAATAGGAATTAGTATTAGTGTTTTTATTATATTTTTTTGCATCTTTACTGTTGCCTCTTTAATATTTGTAATTCATTAGTAATATTATTCTTTGAATTTTTAATCTATAATGCAACAAATAAGGAATTAACTACAAACTAACAAAATCTTAACTCAATCATAAAATTCAATCTCATTTTTTATAATAAGATAATGTTAATTATCCTTCTCAAAAATTAACTGAAACTGGACCCACATAATACAAAGTTAAGTAAAAAAATAGATATGCTGGAGCAGGAAGGTAGAGGAAAGCAGTAAAGTTTATAGTGAATTTGAAAGGTCACACTTCGCCTCCACCATAAAAAGCACGACCATTTGCATGTAGCTTGAATAGCTGCGTACAGGTGGTCATGCTTTTTTAGTGTCATGAGTAGCGTCACAATTTAAACCACTAAAATCTGAGAATATCGTTATCTTTTTTGTGATATTTAATTCTCTGTAATTTGCATAACAAATAATGTTCAGAAAATGTGTGCTATATCTTATATTTACAAAATTTACAAATAACTAAAAGGAAGTGAATTCATTTAATAATAAATCCACTTCCTACTGCAACCTGCCAAGCTATAAAGTTTAGCGGTTATAGTATTTGGTAAACTTATAAAAAATATACTAGAGAAAATAATACAGGTACTAAAATAATTAAATTAATCTAACATTATTATCAACCTAAATTAACGGATACACATCCAAGAGGAACAGTTATTAATTTTCCAGTATAGTCAATTGTACAGTTTGTGCCATCAATAATATTTCTGTTATTAAATAAGTTTACTTCAAATTTATAGAAATTGTTAGCTAAATTATATGTATTTAGAAGAACAGTTCCAGTCATTTCACCAATTTTTATTAAATCAAGTGCTTCAGGTATGCCACCAACTCCAACGACAGCTATCTTTTTTTCTTTATTACCTAAGTTATAGCCATTTGCTTGTAGTGTTTTTACAGTATTTATAGCAGCACTATCTTCATCAGTAATTATTAAATCTATATTATTGCCAAATCTTAAGAAAAATTGATAAACATCTTCTTTAATTTGGGATGGGAGATAGTAATAAAATTTTTCTGCAATTCTTTTACTTTTAATATTGTTATTGTTTATTTGCAAAACAGAATATTTTATTCTAGTCGTAGATATTATATTATCAGGTGATC
>NZ_LZZL01000062.1:0-36932 GCF_002006495.1 Clostridium sp. BL-8 | reverse complement strand
TAGGAAGAATAGATAATCAGGTAAAAATAAGAGGCTTTAGAATAGAAATTGGAGAGATAGAAAATAAATTCCTAAAAATAGAAGATATAAAAGAAGCTGTAGTAATAGCTAAGAAGGATAAGAATGAAAATGCGTATTTGTGTGCATATATAACAACAGAAAGAGAACTAGATGTATCAAGTATAAAAGAAGAATTGGCTAAAGAGCTTCCTAATTATATGCTGCCAAAGTATATCATGAAGATAGACAAGCTTCCATTGACACCAAACGGTAAAGTTGATAAGAGAGCTCTTCCAGAAATAGACATGTCTAAGGTAGCACAGACAGAATATAAAGCACCTGAAAGCGAGACAGAAAAAATTTTAGTAGAAGCATGGAAAGCTGTATTAGAGATAGAGAGAATAGGAATTAATGATAATTACTATGAATTGGGTGGAGATTCAATAAAATCAATACAAATAGTATCAAGGCTGCATAGTTATGGTATTAAGCTCGAAATAAAAGATTTAATGAAGTATCAAACAATAGAAGAGCTAAGTAAACATGTTAAGTATAGTAATGTTAAAGCAGATCAGGGAGTAATTGAAGGAGAAGTATATCATTCACCAATACAAAAATGGTTTTTTGACAATGAATTTGCAGTGGAAAATCATTTTAACCAAGCATTTATGTTTGACAAAAATGATGGGATAGATGAACAAATATTAAAAAAAGCCTTCATAGAGATAATGAAACATCATGATGTATTAAGAATGATATATACAAAGGAAGATAATAAAATTAAACAAGTAAACAGAAATATAGAAAAAGTAGAAAATATGTTCACGTTAAATGTATATAATTTAGAAAATGCAGAAGATTACAAAACAGAAATAGAAGCTTTAACAAACAAAATGCAGGAAGGCATGGATTTAGAAAATGGAATTTTAGTGAAACTTGGTTTATTCAAAACAAGTGAGGGAGACCACTTACTCATAGCAATACATCATATGATTATTGATGGTATATCATGGAGAATATTACTTGAAGATTTAGAAAATGCTTATGGAAGTGTAGAAAGTGGAAAAGTAGTAGTGTTACCAGAAAAGACTACGTCTTATAAAGTTTGGGTAGAAAAGCTTAATGAATATGCTAATAGTAAAGAAATGCTTAGAGAAAAAGAATATTGGAATAATGTAACTAACATAGAGATTAAAGAGCTTCCAAGGGACTTCAAAAAGTGTGAAAGTACTGTAGGAGATAGTAAAAATATCATTATAAATTTATCAAAAGATGAAACCGAAAGGATCCTTAGAGGGACAAGTACAGCGTATAATACAGAAATAAATGATATACTTCTTTGTTCATTAGGATTAACTATTAAAGAATGGTCCAAAAACGAAAAAATTCTTATAGGGCTTGAAGGTCATGGAAGAGAAGAAATAATAGAGGATGTTTCGATAAATAGAACATTAGGGTGGTTTACATCTACATATCCAGTGATTTTAGATATGAAAAATAGTGATGATATTGGATACTCAATAAAAAATACAAAAGAAACTTTAAGGCATATACCAAATAAAGGTGTTGGATATGGAATTTTGAAATATCTAACCGATCCTGAGAATAAGAAGGATGTTTGTTTTGAGTTAAATCCTGAAATAGGATTTAACTATTTAGGGGAATTTAGTGAAAATAATGCTGAAAGTTTATTTAAGTATTCTAAGATATCAATTGGAAAGACTATTTCAGAAGAAAATAAAAAATTAAATAATATTGAGATAAATGGTTTTGTAGTGGATGGAGAACTAAAATTCATATTTAATTATAGTATTAAAGAATATAAAGCTGAAACAATAGAGAAGCTAACAAAATTATATACAAAAAATCTGCTTGAAATTATAAAACACTGTGAAAGCATAAGAGAAACAGAAAAAACACCATGGGATTATGGAGATAGAGAATTAAGTATAGAGGATTTAGATACAATACTATCATACAAAAAAGAAATAGAAAAAATACACTCTTTAACCCCAATGCAGGAAGGCATAATGTATAATTCAAGGATCAATAGAGATTCTAATGCGTATTTTGAACAAAGTATATTTACAGTAACAGGGCCATTAGATATAGAAATATTGAATAAGGCATTTAATAAACTTATAGAAAGATATGAAATACTAAGAACAGCATTTTTCTATGAAAATATAAGTGAGCCTAAACAAGTAGTTTTAAGAAATAGAGAATTAAAGATATGCTATGAAGATATAAGTAATCTGGAAGAAAATAAAGAAGAATATTTGGAAAGATTTAAAAAGAAGGATAAAGACAAAGGATTCGACTTAACTAATGATTGCTTAAATAGATTATCGGTAATAAAAATCGATAGCGATATATACAAGATAGTATATAGTTTTCATCATATAATTATGGATGGATGGTGCCTAGGCATAATAATAAACGACATAATAAATATATATAAATTAATATCTAAAAACGAAGAAATAGTGTTTGATGAAACAGAACCTTATAGTAAGTATTTAGAGTGGCTAGATAAGCAAGATAAGGCATCAGAATTAAGCTATTGGAATAATTATCTTTCTTCATATGAGCAAGAGATTAATATACCTAAGCTTGAAAATGCAGCTGAGGAATTTGTAAATGAAGAAGAGGAAATTATAATTAGCGAAGATTTAACTTATAAATTAAAGAGTATGGCAGAAAAAGGATCTATAACTTTAAATTCTGTTATCCAAACAGCTTGGGGGGTATTGTTGCAGAAGTATAACAATACAAATGATGTAGTATTTGGTTCTGTTGTTTCTGGAAGACCAAGTGAAATTAATGGTATAGAAAATATAGTCGGATTATTTATAAATACAGTTCCTACTAGGGTAAAAGGGGAAGATACTATAGAATTCATAGAGCTTGCAAGAAAAATAAATGAGAATTTTATTGAGGCAAATTCGCATAGTTATTGCTCTTTGGCAGAAATACAGGCTTTAACAAGTATGAAAAATAATCTTATTAATCATATTGTAGCCTATGAGAATTATCCTATTGATAAGGAAATGTTAAATTCTAGTATAAGCAGTGAATCAGGGATTAAAATAATAAATAACGTTGAAATGTTTGAACAAATAAATTATGATTTTGCCCTTATAATAATTCCAGGTAGCAGCATGACTTTGAAAATAAAATATAATGGTAGTGTTTATAATAAGGAAATAATAAGGCAGATAATAAAGAATCTATGTAATGAATTAAAATCTGTAGTTAATAATCCAAACATTTTAATACAAGATATAGATATATTAAATGAAGAAGAAAAAAATAAACTATTAAATAACTTCAATAAAACAAAAATGGAGTATCCAAAAAATAAAACAATAGTTGATTTATTTGAAGAACAAGTTAAGAAAACACCAAGTAATATAGCAGTGGTATGTGGAAACAACAAGTTGACATATAAAGAGCTTAATGAAAAATCCAATGCTTTAGCAAGGGTTTTAAGAGGAAAAGGTGTAGAAGCAGAAACAATAGTAGGAATAATGATAGATAAATCATTAGAGATGCTGATTGGAATAATGGGAGTCTTAAAAGCAGGGGGAGCATATTTACCCATAGATCCTGAATATCCAGAAGACAGAATAAAGTATATGTTAGAAGACAGTAATACAAAAATACTTTTAACACAAAACAAATTATTAGAAAGTATAAGTTGTGCTGGAGAAACTATAGATTTAGAAGATAATAAATTATATGAAGGAGAAAATAGTAACTTAAATAATAGAGGAAAGTCAAGTGATTTAGCATATGTTATATATACTTCAGGAACAACTGGAAAACCTAAAGGAGTAATGGTGGAACAAAAAGCTCTTGTGAATTTGTGTTTCTGGCATAATGAGTATTACGAAGTAACAGAAAAAGACAGGGCAACAAAATATGCCGGCTTTGGTTTTGATGCATCAGTTTGGGAAATATTCCCTTATATTATAGCTGGAGCAGCATTGTATATGATAGATAAGTCTATAATGCTCGATAAAGATGCACTAAACCAATATTATGAGGATAATAAAATAACAATAGGCTTTTTACCTACACAAATGTGTGAGGAATTTATGAATTTAAAGAATAAATCCTTAAGAAAACTATTAACTGGAGCAGATAAGTTAAAGATTTATAAAAAGCAGACTTATGAATTAATAAATAATTATGGACCAACAGAAAATGCTGTAGTTACAACAAGCTTTAAAGTAGATAAAAATTATAGAAATATACCAATAGGAAAGCCAATAAGTAATTCTAAAATATACATATTAGGAGATAATAATACCTTAATGCCAATAGGAACATGTGGAGAATTATGCGTTTCAGGAGATGGGCTTGCAAGAGGATACTTAAATAGAGAAGAGCTAACAAGAGAAAAGTTTGTAGATAATCCATTTGAACCAGGAACTAAAATGTACAGAACAGGAGATTTAGCAAGGTGGCTTCCAGATGGAAACATAGAATATCTAGGAAGAATAGATAGTCAGGTAAAAATAAGAGGTTTCAGAATTGAAATTGGAGAAATAGAAAATCAGCTTTTAAAAATTGACGGAGTAAAAGAAGCGGTAGTGTTAGCTAAGGATAATGAGAATTTAGATAAGTATCTTTGTGGATACCTAACAGTGCAGCAGGAAGTAACAGTTACATCAATCAAAGCAGAACTTTCAAAAGAATTACCATCATATATGATACCAAGCCATATAATTAAAATAAATAAACTTCCAATAACGCCAAATGGAAAGGTAGATAAAAAATTTCTTGAAGAAATAGCTGTTACGCAGATATCGGAGAGTGAATATGAGGCTCCAAGGAATGAGATAGAAAAAAATCTAGCAGCTATATGGGAAGATGTATTAGGAATTAAGAGAATAGGAATAAATGATAATTTTTATGATCTTGGGGGGCATTCATTAAAGGGAACTATATTAAAGAGTAAAATAAAAGAAAGATTAAAAATAGACATACCACTTAATATAATATTTACAAAACTTACTATAAGAGAGCTAAGTGAATATATTGAGAAGGGTGAATATACTCCAGAAGATTATGTTATTTTTAACGAGCATGCTAACAAAACTATTATATGTTTTCCTCCATATATGGCATATGGTTTCTTGTATAGTGGAATTGCTAAAAGAATTAAAGATTATAAAATGTATAGTTATAATTTCATCCATAGTGATAATCTAATTGAAGATTATGTTAAAAGAATTACAAGCATAAATAATGATAAAAAATTCGTGTTTTTCGGATGGTCTGCTGGAGGGCGATTAGCAGTTGAGATTGCGGATAAAATGAATAAAATGGGATATGATGTAACAGATATAATATTAATGGATACTATGCCTTTAAACTTCAACAAACAAACTGCTGATGAAAGTAATAAGCATAAGATATCTAAAGAAAGAGAAGCACAATTTGCAGCTGAAAATATGGAAGAAGTATTAAAGTTCATATCTCAAAATATGCCAGAGTATCTGGAATTTATAAAAAATGATAGTGAAGCACAGGAGAAAATGACAAGATATTTAGAATATTATAATTCATCTAGTGATGTTAAGGGTATTTCTTCAAGATTACACTTGATTTTGATACCAGATGAATGTAGAGAGATGGGAGATCTTGATAATAATACAATCTATAATGCGTGGAAACAAATTAATGAGGACTTGATTACATATAAAGGATCTGGAAAACATGAAGATATGATTAAAGAGAATAATATTGATTATAACTCCAGTGTCATATTTAATATACTAGAGAAAATAGAATTCTAGAGGTTTATAATGGAAACTTATAATGTGAAAATTTCAGATATTGATTAAAGAACCTTAAATAACTTAAGCTTATTGATTGATTCAGAAAAAAGAAATAAGATTAAAAAAATTATCAGTAAGATAGATCAAAAAGGCTTAATTTAAATGTTTGGTTTTCATGTAAGTCCATCATCAATAAGATAATAAAAAGCAGATTAAGGGAGCATCGCAAAATGATTAAGTTTTAATCAGGAGCGATACTCCTTTTTTTATTTAAAACAATAAATTTTTAAATCTCTAAAATGTAGCATCTTTAACACTATTTTTTCAGTGTATTAAAAATTGAATAAAGGTTTTTTTAATTGATTAAAAATGGATAATTGAGGATATAATTTGAAGAGGAGGAAATATATATGATAAATAAATTGAAATATATAAAAATATTAAGAAATGTTTGTGATTACTATGGAATTAATGAAGAAAAATTCATAGAATTATTAAAAGATAGAGATAATAAATATATTTTACTATTAGTTTTAAAAAATAATCACTGTCTGGAAATTGATAAGATTAAAGAAGTTTTTAATTTGAAAACATCTAGAAGCATAAATAATAATCTAAAATTGGCAGAAGAAAAATTACTGGCTAATAGATATTTTAGAGAAAGGTATTTTGAATTAGAAAACACTATAGAAAAAAGCGAAATGACTAATTTATAAAAAAAGACTAGATATTCATCGTAAGATGTGATATGATATTACCTATGTTATTAAGCAACACAAATAACCCATATTGTATTTTATGGGGTAATTTACATTATAGCATTAAGTATTAAAAAAGTCAACATTAAAATGAAAATGTGATTTTATTTAACATAGGGAGGATAAAAATGAGCACTAAATATGTTTTTGTTACGGGTGGAGTTGTATCTGCATTAGGTAAGGGGATAACGGCAGCATCCCTCGGAAGATTATTAAAGAATAGAGGGGTGAATATCTCTATTCAAAAGTTTGACCCATATTTAAATGTGGATCCAGGAACAATGAGTCCTTATCAACATGGAGAAGTATTTGTAACTGATGATGGAGCTGAAACTGATTTAGATTTAGGTCATTATGAAAGATTTATAGATGAGAGCTTAACACAAAATTCAAATGTTACAACTGGTAAGATATATAGTTCTGTTATAGAAAAAGAAAGAAGAGGAGAATATCTTGGAGGTACAGTTCAAGTAATCCCCCATATAACAAATGCAATTAAGGATAAAGTATATCAAGTAGCAAAAGAAAGAGATGTGGATGTAGTAATAACTGAAATTGGTGGGACTGTTGGAGATATAGAATCACAACCATTTTTAGAGTCTATCAGACAAATAAAGAGCGAAGTTGGAGCAGAAAATGTATGTTATATCCATGTTACTTTAGTGCCATACTTAGGAAAAGCAGGGGAGCTAAAGACAAAACCTACGCAACACTCTGTAAAAGAATTAAGAATGATAGGTATTCAACCAGACATAATAGTTTGTAGAACTGAAAAAGAATTATCGGATGATATAAAAGCTAAAA
The DNA here is from genome assembly GCF_002006495.1 of Clostridium sp. BL-8. Taxonomy (NCBI): domain Bacteria; kingdom Bacillati; phylum Bacillota; class Clostridia; order Eubacteriales; family Clostridiaceae; genus Clostridium; species Clostridium sp. BL-8. The sequence goes on along the minus strand of NZ_LZZL01000062.1, from coordinate 29,581 downwards.
TTGGATTGTTCTGTAATATAGATGGGAAATCAGTAATTCAAAATTTAGATGCAGAAAATTTATATGAAGTGCCATTAATGCTTCATGATGAAGGGTTAGATAATCTAGTTTGTGAAAAATTACATTTAGGATGTAAAGATATTGATAATTCAGAATGGATTGACATGGTTAAAAAAATTAAGAATCTTAAGAATAATGTTAAGATTGCATTAGTTGGTAAATATGTTGAGTTACATGATGCATACATATCAGTTGTTGAAGCATTAAGTCATGGTGGATATGCTAATGATGCTAATGTTGAAATTGAATGGGTTAATGCTGAAAGCTTAGAAACTGGAAACGTGGAAGAAATTCTTAAAGATGTAGATGGAGTTCTAGTGCCTGGAGGTTTTGGTGATAGAGGAATAGAAGGTAAAATATCAGCAATAAAATGGGCGAGAGAAAATAAAAAGCCTTTCTTAGGAATTTGTTTAGGAATGCAATGTGCTGTAATAGAATATGCAAGAAATGTATTAGGATATGAGGGAGCCAATAGTTCAGAAATAAATTCAAATACAAAATATCCAGTGATAGATCTTATGCCAGATCAAAAGGATATAGAAAATCTTGGTGGAACAATGAGACTTGGAAAATATCCTTGTAAATTAGATCCAGACAGCAATTCCTATGAAGTATACAAAGAAGAATTAATTCAAGAAAGACATAGACATAGATATGAGTTCAATAATGATTATAGAGCACAAATAATTGATGCTGGAATGAAGATTGTTGGAACAAGTCCAGATGAAAGATTAGTAGAAATTGTTGAGGTTCCAGAACATCCATGGTATGTAGCAGTTCAATTCCATCCAGAATTGAAATCAAGACCTAATAAACCTCACAAATTATTTGTAGGCTTTATTGAAGCAGCAGTAAAAGAAAATCAATCAAAGTAAAAAGTAAATTGTATTAATATTTGTATTATTATATAATAAATATTAAAGATAATAATTTTGGGGACTGGTAAACTTTTTAAAAGGTTACCAGTTCATAATATATGAAGAATGAAAGAGCAGGCAAATCAACTTTATTGTAGAATGAGCTAAAAATAGAAAGTAGATTCAAATGAAATTCTAAAAGATTATATCACATCTAATTATCTTACTATTAAATTTTCCGATTAAAATAAAATTGAAGTTAAGAAAGAATGATTTTTATAGATTGCAATCTATAAATTGGAGGTGCGAACTTGACAAAACAAGAATATGAGAGTATGACTTTAACGAGTTTAAAAGATATTGCTAAAAAAGCAGGTGTCAAAAATATATCAAAATATAAGAAAAATGAATTGATAGAAGAGATATTAAAAACTTCTAGTAATTTTATAGAAAAAGATGGTGTGATATTAAGAGAAAATATATCCCCTAAAATTTCAAAAGATATTAAGGATGACACAATAGATAAAGAAAATAAAGAAGGTACTAGAATAAACAACAATAATACAAGAGTAAATAATTACTCAGAAACAAAAGTAGAAAATAATAATAGTGAAAACACTGAAAAAAAAGAGAATTTAAGAGAAATGATAAATGAATCCAATGTCATTAAAGGTATTTTGGAGATTTTGGAGAATAATAGTTTCGGATTTTTAAGATGTAAAAATTATTTAACTAGCAGCGATGATGTTTATGTATCACCATCTCAAATTAGGAGATTTAATTTGAGAACAGGAGATGAGGTTGAAGGAAAAGTAAGAGAGGCCAAAGAAGGAGAAAAGTTTAAAGCTCTTTTGTTTGTCCAAAAAGTTAATGATGAACATCCTGAAAGAGCAATAGGTAGAAAATCATTTGAAACGTTGACACCTATATATCCAAAAGAAAGATTAAGGTTAGAAACTTCAGATAAAAACGATTTGGCATCTAGATTGATGGATATAATTTGCCCTATAGGTAAAGGGCAAAGGGGGATTATAGTAGCACCGCCTAAAGCAGGTAAAACTACGTTGCTTAAAAAAATTGCTCAAAACATATCTAAGAATTATCCAGATGTTAAATTAATAGTTTTGTTAATAGATGAAAGACCAGAAGAAGTTACAGACATGAAGAGATCAATAAATGGTGATGTAGTTTATTCGACTTTTGATGAAGAGCCACAAAACCATGCTAAAGTATCACAAATGGTCTTGGAAAGAGCCAAAAGAATGGTAGAGCAGGGCAAAGATGTTGTTATTCTTCTGGATAGTATAACTAGACTTTCAAGAGCTTATAATTTAACAATAACTCCTACAGGCAGAACTTTATCGGGAGGACTTGATCCTGGGGCGCTTATAATGCCTAAGAAGTTTTTTGGAGCAGCTAGAAAAATTGAAGAAGGCGGAAGCTTGACAATACTTGCGACTGCACTTATTGAAACTGGATCAAGAATGGATGACATGATATTTGAAGAATTTAAAGGAACAGGAAATATGGAAGTTCATTTAGATAGAAGGCTTCAAGAAAGAAGAATCTTCCCAGCTATAGATATATATAAATCAGGAACTAGAAAGGAAGACTTAATTCTATCGAAAGAGGAACTTGATGTAGCCTTTTCTGTAAGGAAAATAATGTATAAAGATGGAAATTCTGATGACATTACAGAAAATTTAATTAATATGTTATCTAAAACGAACAATAATAAAGAATTTATAAATGTTTTTCAAAAGAGAAATCAATAATGTAGCAAAAAAGATGATCCAATAAAATTATTGGTCATCTTTTTTAACTATTTGAAATTAAATTATCAGCTATCTGAACTATTTCAGTTAGTGAATAAGTTGATGATAATTTATTCAATTTTGATTTCATTTGAGATAATTCATCAGGATTATCTATTAAATGATTTATGGAATCATTTAGTTTACTTATATCTTTTACGTAAATTGAATATCCTTCACTAGTAAGAAAGTCTATATTCTCAGTCTCTTGTCCTGGAATAGCAAAAGGAATTACTAGAGGAATGTTTTTTACTATTGATTCAGTAACTGTTAAACCACCAGGTTTCGAAACTATTACATCACAATAATCCATTAAATAAGATATATCTTTTGTAAAACCTATTATGTGAAGCTTTTTATTCTTAAATTCTCTATCATTACAGTATTTTAGTAATTTGTTTTTTAAGTTTTCGTTTTTGCCACAAACAACTGTAATCCTTAGTTTGTTTGGATTTTTTAATAATTCCTTAAGAACTGTAAAAATAGTATCCAAGCCTAAACTTCCGCCCATAAGTAATAAATTGAAATATTCATTATCTTTTAGAGTGTCAACAGATGTAACATCTGTATAGAAATTATTACGTATAGGAATTCCTATTGGATAAATTTTATTAGGATTTATATTTCTTCTAACTAATGATTGCTTAGTATAATTACTTCCGGTAATATACACATCAACATAAGGGTCCACATATAAATAATGAGCTTTAAAATCTGTAACTATTAAAATGAATGGAGCTTTTAATCCATGTTTTTTTAAATCCGAAATTACACTAATGCTAAAAGAATGACTGGCAACAATTACATCAGGGTTTATTTCATTAATTAGTTTTGCAACCTTTTTTCTTGCAAAATAAAAAGGATATTTTAAAAGCTTGTTGATATATTTAGAATCAGTTAGATTGTATATAGCTCCATAGGTTTTTGGAAATTTAGAAGCAGACATTTCATAGCCAAATACAATTATATCATTAAGTAACCTACTATTCTTAGCAAGGAAATCCAGCTTCGTAATTTCATAACCAGCACTTTTAAAAGATTCTGCCACTGAAGTAGCGGCTTGATTATGACCTTGTCCTGTAGAAGTTGTTAAGATTAAAACTTTTTTCATTAAAGTCACTCATTTCAAATGTATTATATTACATAGTTTACCATCTTTATTATATAATTTAAATATTAATTAATGCTTATTAATATATTAATATTATATTAATTTATAAAAAGTATTAATTAATTTGTATACTAATAAACTACAATAATTTAAAAAAGGGGAAAGACAAAGTCTTTCCCCAAAGATCTATTACTTGTTGCCAAGGTTGAATCTCTTGTTGAATTTATCAACTCTTCCACCAACGTCAACAATTTTTTGTTTACCAGTGAAGAATGGGTGGCATTTAGAGCATATTTCAACTTTTAATTCTGATTTAACAGAACCAGTAGTGAAAGTGTTTCCACATGCACACTTAACCACTGCATCGTGGTGGTATTCTGGATGTATGCCTTCTCTCATTATTTTTCACCTCTTTCAATTATATAAACTTATGTTAATTATTCAATAACAACCATTAAATTATAGCATAGTAGATTTTTAGCGTCAATAAATAATTTGAAGCTATAAAAAAATATCTTTTTATGAATCGCATTAAATGATATAATCGATTATGATACCTTGAATTGAAAAAAGGAGAGAATTTTAAAAATGAGTAAATTATATTTTAGATATGGTGCGATGAATTCAGGTAAATCAACACATCTAATGCAAGTTGCTTTTAATTATGAAGAACGCGGTATGAAGATTATTATTGTGAAGCCAAAGGTTGATAGTAAAGGTGGAGAAAAGCTTATATCTAGACTTGGAGTAACTAGAAATGTAGATTTATTAGTTTCTGAACATGATAATGTTTTTGAAACAGTACATAATTATCTAAAAAGAAACGAAGAAATACACTGCATATTAGTGGATGAAGTACAATTTATGAAAAGCGAACAAATAGACCAGCTGTTCGAAATTGCGGTTAAGCTTAATATTCCTACTATATGCTATGGCCTTAGAACAGACTTTAAAAGAAACGGATTTGAAGGTAGTACAAGACTATTGTTGTTAGCTCATAGTATAGAAGAAATGAAAACAATATGTGCATGTGGTAAGAAAGCTATATTTAATGGTAGAAAAGTTAATAATAGATTCGTATTTGAAGGAGAGCAAATTGCAATTGATGAAGAAAATGATATTCAATATGAATCATTATGCGGGGAATGTTATTATAAATATAAAGAAAAAATATAAAAGAGAGTAAGTGATTATAATATATGAAAAGACGTGACGTTGGGGGGCAAGCAGTTATAGAAGGCGTTATGATGAGAGGAAGTAAAAGCCTTGCAACAGCTGTAAGAACTCCAAAAGGAAACATAGAAATAGATTTGAAAGACAATGGTACTATAACTAAAAAATATCCGATTTTGAACATACCTCTTCTTAGGGGATTTTTTGTTCTTATTGAATCAATGAAGGTTGGGATGGACTCTCTTAATTATTCAGCTTCTTTTTTGGAAGATGAAAGCGAAGAACCGTCAAAGTTCGAAAAGTGGCTTGATGACAAATTGGGTGAAAAAGCGAACAGTGTTTTGATGGCTATAACAATGTGCATTTCATTTATTTTTGCCATAGGTCTTTTTATTGCATTACCAACTGGAATAGCATCCATATTTAAAAGTACAGGTACTTCTATTATAGTATTACATTTAATTGAGGCAGCTATAAGAATAACAATTCTTGTACTATATATGTATTTTATAAGTAAGCTGAGTGATATATACAGGGTGTTCCAATATCATGGAGCTGAGCATAAAACAATATTTTGCTATGAAGCTATGGAAGAGTTAACTGTAGAAAATGTCAAAAAGCAATCAAGATTACATCCAAGATGTGGAACGAATTTTTTGTTTTTGGTAATGTTTATTAGTATAATAGTTTTTTCTTTTACTGGCTGGGGAGGAATTGTTCAGAGATTAATACTCAGAGTTGTTCTAATACCAGTAGTTACAGGGATAAGTTATGAATTAATAAAATGGCTTGGTAAAAATGATAGTTTATTAGCTAAAATAATAGCATATCCTGGACTTAAACTGCAGCTGTTAACTACTAAAGAACCTGATGATTCTCAAATTGAAGTTGCTATTGCTTCTTTAAAAGCAGCAGAAGGTATAAAGGATCCTAACAAAACAATTGAAGAATTACTTTGCACAGGTACATCTACGCTTAAAGAAAAAGGCATAGATACAGCCAGATTAGATTCTGAGTTGTTACTAGGAAATATAATTAAAAAAGATAGAGTCTATTTAATTACTCACAAGGAAGAAGAAGTTAATGAGGAAGATACTAAAAAATATTTTGACTTAATTGAAAAGCGAAGAAATAAAATGCCGGTAAAATATATTTTAAATAAGTGTGAATTTATGGGGATTGACTTTTATATTGAGGAAGGTGTATTGATCCCTAGAAGTGATACAGAGATACTTGTTGAAGAAGTTCTTAAAAATATAGAAGAAAATGATGAAAAACAAATATGCGATTTATGTTGTGGCTCAGGGGCCATTGGTATAGCGTTAGCAGGTTTTAGGCAGAATATAAAAGTCGATTTAATAGATTACTATCCTATTCCAGAGAAGGTTTCACTTATTAATATACAAAAAAGTAGTTTAGAAAATAGAGTGAAATTTATAAAAAGTGATTTATTAGAAGAGGTCATAAAAAGCGGAAAAATATATGATATCATAGTTTCAAATCCTCCTTATATTGAGGAAGAAGAAATAAGTAAACTTATGGAAGATGTTAAAGATTATGAACCTCATACTGCTTTAAATGGAGGCTCTGATGGTTTGGAGTTCTATAGAAAGATAATTAATCAAAGTGAGCATGTATTAAAAAGAGGTGGGATATTAGCATTTGAAATAGGTTATAATCAAGGAGAAGCGGTAAAATCTTTAATGGAAGAAGAAAATCTTGAAGATGTAAAGATAGTTAAAGATTTTGCAAGTTTAGATAGAGTTGTTATTGGAATTAAGAGTTAAAAATTAAAAAAATGCAAATTTTAGGAAGAAAAATTGGATATCTTTAAAAAATAAATATATTATGTTGCAATTAACAATTTACGATGTACAATTGATAATGAAGAATAAAATCTATATTAAGGGATTTTTAAAGAAAATTTAAGGTTTTTATATTAAGTTATCTCATGTAAATTGTAAATTAAAGTAGGCCACTTAGTTCTAACTCATAATTGTTAACTGAACTAGTTCGTGGTATAATGAAATGATATGAAAAAATAAGTACGGAGTGATTAGATGTTATTAGATAAATTAGAATTTATAGAAAGTAAATATGATGAATTATCAGTAAAAATAAGTGATCCATCAATTATGCAGAATCAGAATGAATGGAGAAAACTTTGCAAGGAACATGCTGATTTAGAGATTATAGTTAATGCTTATAGAGAATATAAGAAAGTCACAGAGGATTTGCAAGACAATAAAGAAATGTTAAGCAGCGAAAGTGATAAAGAAATGAGAGAAATGTTAAATGAAGAAATCTCTGATCTTACAAATAAGGAAGTAGAATTAGAAAACAAAATACAGATTTTATTATTACCAAAAGACCCTAATGATGAAAAAAATGTATTCGTAGAAATCAGAGGGGGTGCAGGTGGTGAGGAAGCAGCATTATTTGCATACAATTTATTTAGAATGTATACAAGATATGCTGAAACTCAAAGATGGTCTGTAGAGATAATGAGTTTAAATGAAACAGATCTTGGAGGCTTCAAGGAAGTTGTCTTTATGATTAAAGGTAATGGGGCTTATTCAAAATTAAAATATGAGAGCGGAGTACATAGAGTACAAAGAGTTCCTGATACTGAATCAAGCGGAAGAATTCATACATCAACTGCAACAGTAGCAGTATTACCAGAGGTTGACGATGTAGAAATAGAAGTTTTAGATAAAGATGTTAGAATAGACGTATTTAGAGCTTCAGGTAATGGAGGTCAATGCGTTAATACTACAGATTCAGCTGTTAGAATTACTCACTTACCTACTGGTCTTGTGGTTTCATGTCAAGATGAAAAATCACAATTAAAAAATAAAGAAAAAGCAATGAAGGTTTTAAAATCAAGACTTTATGAACAGGCAGAAAGAGAAAGAGCAGAAGGAATAGCTGAAGATAGAAAGAGCCAGGTCGGAACAGGGGATAGAAGTGAAAGAATAAGAACTTATAACTATCCACAAGGAAGAGTTACTGATCACAGAATAGGGTTAACTTTATATAAGTTAGATACGTTCTTAGATGGTGATCTTAATGAAATGATAAATGCGCTTATTACAGCAGACCAGGCAGAAAAAATGAAGTTAATGGGAAATACACAAGAATAGGCATATAAACAAGATAACAAGTCAATGTTGCAAGAAATTAGCATGCTGACTTGTTATTTTCTGAGTATGTTTAGTAACACTCAAAAAAGCCTTACAGTATTTTGTTGGGCTTTAAAAGTATATCGGGAGATTAACTATGGATATATATAAGGCGATAAAGAGAGAAAAAAAACACTTAAAAATATTTCTAATTACTATGGTTATTATAGCGTTGATTCTTCCAACAATGTTAATGATAACTGGAAGAACTAATGTGTTCTATATAAGTTATGTTATATTTATTTATCTTTTAATAGTCATATCTATTATAATTAAAATGAATTCATACAGGGTTGAATATAGATATATGACCAATAAGTTAGTATTTAAAACAGGCATTTTTGCTAAGGAATACTTAATCATATGCGATAAGGTCGCTTTAGTACATACAAATAAATCAGATTATGATTTAGAAATAGTATTAATAACTAATGTGGTTTTTAAAAATCCGGGATTGAGACCGGTGGATAAAAACTTTTTAAAAAGATACCCGCAGATAGTTGAACACTATGATGCTATTAAACAACTTAATTCTACTAAAGATTATTATTTTCAGGTAATCAGAAGAGGTGGATTAAGAAAATATTTGTTATTAGATTCAATATACAAAAATTGTGTTAAAGCGATTTATACTGATGAAAGCATTCAAAATATAAAGATAGCACGAGGGCAGCTTATAGTATAGTATATAGTATGATACAGTTCACGGTTTATGCTCAAAGGACTGTGGGATGATTTGATTGACACCTGATAGAAAGGAGATAATGTAGTTGAAAACTAAAATTAGTATGATTGAGAATACTAAGGAAGATGAAGCAAAAATAAAAGAGGCTGCTGAATTAATAAAAATGGGAGGAACTGTAGTTTTTCCAACAGAAACAGTTTATGGATTAGGAGCTGATGCGCTTAATGCAGAAGCTGTAGAAAAAATTTTTAGGGCAAAAGGAAGACCTCAAGATAATCCATTAATAATTCATGTTGCATCAAAGGATATAGAATTATATGCAAAGGAAATTCCAGAAGTAGCAAAAGAGCTTATAAATAAATTTTGGCCTGGACCATTAACAATAATATTAAAAAAGAAAGAAGTTATACCAAGTATAACAAGTGCTAATTTAGATTCTATTGGAATTAGAATGCCAGACAATGAAATAGCTAGAAAATTAATAGAATTATCTAATACAACTATTGCAGCTCCTTCAGCTAATATAAGTGGAAGGCCAAGTCCGACAGATGTTCAAAGATGCATTGAAGACTTAGAAGGAAAAGTGGACTGCATCTTGGGAGGAATAGAAAGCGATATAGGTGTTGAGTCAACAATAGTTGATTGTACAGTAATTCCACCTGTAGTATTAAGGCCAGGAGGAATAACACTAGAAATGCTTAGAGAAGTGGATTCGAGTATAGAAATAGATAGCGCTATTATGAAAAAACCAAGAGAAAATCTAAAACCTAAAGCTCCAGGGATGAAATATAAGCATTATGCACCTAATGCTAAAGTTACAATAATTTCTGGTGAAAGAAAAAAAACTGTTGAAAAAATAAAAGAAATGGTACACTATAATATAGAAAAAGGCAAGAGAGTATGTATTCTTACTGTTGAAGAAAATGCGAAAGAGTATGAAGAAGGAACAAGTATAGTTTTAGGAAGCATAGAAAATTTATCGACAGTAGCTAAAAATCTATTTGAAGCTTTGAGAAAATGTGATGATTTAGGAGCTGATCTAATCTTTGCAGAAGCATATGAAGAAAAAGGTGTGGGAATGGCTATTATGAATAGATTAAATAAAGCTGCTGGATTTGATATCGTGGAAGTTTAAACAGTTAACCTGAATATATTTTTCAGAAAGTGCTGATGATAATAGACTTAAGATTAATTAGATTTGGAGATGATTAAATTATGAAAATTGCAATTGGATGCGATCATGGCGGATTTGAATTAAAAAATGAGATTATTAATTATTTAAAAAGTGAAAATCACGAAGTAAAGGATTTTGGCACATATTCAACTAGTTCTTGTGATTATCCTGATATTGCTTTACCAGTGGCTGAGGCAGTTGCATCAAAAGAATATGAATTTGGAATACTAATCTGTGGTACAGGAATAGGAATCGGTATTTCAGCCAATAAAGTTCCTGGAATAAGAGCAGCATTATGTTCAGATACATTTAGTGCACATGCGACTAGAGAACATAATAATGCCAATATATTAACAATGGGCCAAAGAGTTGTTGGGACTGGGCTTGCTTTGGATATAGTAAAAACATTTCTAACATCAAAATTTGAAGGAGATAGACATCAAAAAAGAATAGATAAAATATCAGAAATTGAAAAAAAGTATAATAAGTAGTAAAAAAGTTTAATTCGGAGGGATAATAATGAGTAAAGTAACAGAAATAAATCACCCATTAATATTACATAAGTTAGCGATTTTAAGAGATGAGAAAACAGGTTCAAAAGAATTTAGGAAGTTAGTAGAAGAAATTTCTATGTTAATGGCTTACGAGGTTACAAGAGACTTACATACAGAAGAAGTTGATGTGAAAACTCCTGTAGCTGTAGCTAAATGTCAAATGCTTGCAGGAAAGAAAATAGCAGTAGTACCTATACTAAGAGCTGGTCTTGGAATGGTTGATGGAGTGATCAACTTAATTCCTGCTGCTAAGGTTGGCCATATTGGATTATATAGAGATGAAAAAACACTTCAACCGGTAGAATATTTCTGCAAATTACCACAAGATATTGCTGAGAGAGACATAATCGTTGTAGATCCAATGCTTGCAACAGGCGGTTCATCAATAGATGCTATAACAATGCTTAAAAATAGAGGAGCTAAAAACTTAAAATTAATGTGTTTAGTTGGAGCTCCAGAAGGAATTGAAGCAGTGCAAAAGGCTCATACTGATGTAGATATATATTTAGCGTCTATAGATGAGAAATTAAATGAAAGCGGATATATAGTACCAGGACTTGGTGATGCAGGAGATAGACTGTTTGGTACTAAATAAAGTTTTTAGTAAAGAATATAAATTAAAAAATATACTGACTATATACATAAGTAACCTGGACTAATTTATGATTTGTGGGGATTTTGAATATGGAAAGAAGAGATAAACAAAACTATTATTTAGATATTGCAGAAACAGTTTTAGAAAGAGGAACTTGTTTAAGAAGAAATTATGGATCGATAATAGTTAAAAATGATGAAATAATTTCAACAGGTTATACAGGCGCACCAAGAGGCAGGAAAAATTGTATAGATTTAAATAGCTGCATAAGAGAAAAACTTAATGTACCAAGAGGAACTCAATATGAACTTTGCAGAAGTGTTCATAGCGAAGCTAACGCAATAATAAGTGCTTCAAGAAAGGATATGATTGGAGCAACCTTATATTTAGTTGGGAAAGATGCAAAAACTAAAGAATATGTAAAAGATGCTAACTCTTGTTCAATGTGTAAGAGACTGATAATTAATTCGGGAATTATCAGTGTTATTATAAGAGATTCAAAAGATGATTACAGGGAAATTAGTGTAGAATCTTGGATAGAAGATGATGACTCTTTAAAAATTGCAAGAGAAGCAGGATATTAAATTAAAAATTAGGGATTTATGATTTTAATGGCAAATTCTACAATAGAATTTCTAAGTTATAAAGAAGGAAACCAGTGGTTTTTATCCTCAACTGTTAATTGTTAACTCTTGACTTTTAACTGAATGAAATGTTTGAATTAGGAGGAAATGAATTGAGTACTAAAAAAATAATTACTATTTTTGGAACAAGGCCGGAAGCTATAAAAATGGCACCTTTAGTAAAAGAGTTGGAAAAAAGAGAAGAAATTGAATCAAAGGTTTGTGTAACAGCTCAACATAGAGAAATGCTGGATCAAGTCTTAGAATTATTTGATATTAAACCAGATTTTGATTTAAATATAATGAAAACAAAGCAAAGCTTGACTGGAATTACGGGTAGAGTTTTAGAGGGATTAGAAGAAGTATTTAAGGAAGAAAAGCCAGATATGATTCTAGTTCACGGAGATACAACAACTACATTTGCTGGTTCATTAGCTGCGTTTTATCAACAAATTAAGGTGGGTCATGTAGAAGCAGGTCTTAGAACCTTCAACAAATATTTCCCTTTCCCAGAAGAGATGAACAGAAAATTGACAGGTAGTTTAGCAGATTTACATTTTGCACCTACTAAGGGATCAAAAAATAACTTGTTAAGAGAGGGCATAAAAGAGAATGAAATATATGTTACAGGAAACACTGTAATTGATGCAATGAAACACACAGTTGAGGAAAATTACGTTTTTGAAAATGAGGAATTAAACAACATAGATTTTAATAAAAAGGTTATAATGATTACTGCACATAGAAGAGAAAATTGGGGAGAAGGAATTCAGAATATCTGCATTGCATTAAACAAGATAGTGGAACAAAACAGTGATGTAGAATTGATATATTTAGTTCATTTAAATCCGGTTGTTAAGGATGTAGTATTTGAGAGGCTTGGTGGAAAAGAGAGAATTCATTTATTATCACCGCTAGATACTAAAGAAACTCATAATTTAATGAACAAATCATTTATGGTAATGACAGATTCAGGAGGATTGCAGGAGGAAGCTCCACATCTAGGTAAACCGGTACTAGTATTAAGAGATGTAACAGAGCGTCCAGAAGCTGTTGAAGCTGGAACTGTAAAGCTGGTTGGAACAGATGTAGATAGAATTGTTTCTGAGGCAAATGAATTGCTTAGAAATGATGAAGCTTATTCTAAAATGAGTAAATCTATTAATCCATATGGAGATGGAATTGCATCAAGAAGAATAGTAGATGCTATATTAAAATACTTTGATTTAAATTCAAGAAATGTAGAGGAATTTGATACAGATTCAATAAGATAGCAAGGCAATATGCTTGTTTATTTCGTATCATACTTTTAGGAAATATGTTCATTAGTTTAGTAATTATGTTAACATATTTTCTTGTATGATATGGAATATACATGGCAGTATTGATTTGTTATTTTTTTCGTATAACTAAAAAATTTTAAAGTTTGTTTAAAATTTAACAATTTTCTCTTGATAAAACAAATAATAGAGGGTATAATTTAGTTATGTTAATAATTTAACGAAAAAATTATAGTATAATTAATGTGATTTGAGGAGGTCAAACATGAAAGACGTAGTTATTGTAAGTGCGGTAAGAACAGCATTAGGTAGTTTTGGTGGTGCATTAAAGGATGTATCAGCAGTTGATTTAGGAGCTTTAGTAATTAAAGAAGCAGTTAACAGAGCTGGGGTTAAGCCTGAATTAATTGAAGAAGTTATAATGGGTAACGTAATTCAAGCAGGTCTTGGTCAAAACACAGCAAGACAATCAACAATTAAAGCTGGATTACCACAAGAAGTTTCAGCTATGACAATAAATAAGGTTTGTGGATCAGGTCTTAGAGCAGTTAGTTTAGCAGCTCAAATGATAAAAGCTGGAGACGCTGATGTTATTGTTGCGGGCGGTATGGAAAATATGTCAGCTGCACCATATGCATTAGATAAGGCAAGATGGGGCCAAAGAATGGGCGATGGTAAATTAGTTGATACAATGATAAAAGATGCATTATTTGATGCTTTTAATAACTACCATATGGGAGTTACAGCTGAAAACATTGCTAAAGAGTGGGGATTAACTAGAGAAGAACAAGATGCTTTTTCAGCAGCTTCTCAACAAAAGGCAGAAGCAGCAATTAAATCAGGAAGATTTAAAGATGAAATAGTTCCAGTTGTGATTCCACAAAGAAAGGGAGATCCAAAGGTATTTGATACAGATGAATTCCCTAGATTTGGTACAACAGTAGAAACTTTAGCAAAGTTAAAACCAGCATTTATTAAAGATGGTACAGTAACAGCTGGTAATGCTTCAGGAATCAATGATGGAGCAGCTGCATTTGTTGTTATGAGTGCAGAAAAAGCAGAAGAATTAGGAATTAAACCAATGGCTAAAATAGTTTCTTATGGATCAAAAGGATTAGATCCAGCTATTATGGGATATGGACCATTCCATGCAACTAAAAAAGCTTTAGAAAAAGCTAATTTAACTATAGAAGATTTAGATTTAATTGAAGCAAATGAAGCATTTGCAGCTCAAAGTTTAGCTGTTGCTAAAGATTTAAAATTTGATATGTCAAAAGTTAATGTAAATGGTGGCGCAATTGCGTTAGGTCACCCAGTTGGTGCATCAGGAGCAAGAATCTTAGTTACTCTTCTTCATGAAATGGAAAAAAGAGATGCTAAAAAAGGACTTGCAACACTTTGTATTGGTGGGGGAATGGGAACAGCTCTTATTGTTGAAAGAGTTTAGTACAAATATCATTTCTGTAAAAGTTACTATGATAAGCTGTCATAGTAACTTTTTTTTATAGAAGAAATTTTATAAACAAGTTAGTATAAAAGGACAGATTAAAGAAGAAAATAGAAACAATACTTAGATTACATAAAATTTGAAGTATTATATTAAAAATTTTCATGAAAAAATTTTAGTTAAAAGGTTATATCGCATTATAATATGGTTCGAATCTTAGGGATTTAATAAAAGAAGAAGTAAATTTATCTAATAAATTGAAAAATGAAAATAAATTTTGAATTAGCATTAAATTATATATTCAATTTTATTAAAATCATAATTTTAAGTTTGCTATATATGAAAGTTAAAAAAGGCGTTATTTGCACAAAATTTACAGAAATGATAAAAAAAATTTACAATAACTGTAATGAAAATGTTAACATGAATTAAAATGCAATTATTCATATAACAGAATATTCTGACAAGAGCAATGTGAAAAATAATAAACATCAAAAAATAAGAAAAATGAAGTAATATGTAAGATTTGCTGAGCATTTTGAAGAAATACAAATATAAACTAATCATAAGCGGGCAATCGGCATAATTTAACTTAAAATAGTAATTTGTTAAAGATAAATATAAAAGATATAATATAAACATTGAGAGTTAGGAGGTAATGTATGAATAAAGAGATGAATAAACTGCTCTTACAAGCTATCAAGTATGATCTAGTAAGTGGTGCATTGATATCTTTACTGATAGTATTATTTTCTAATTTTACATATGCAGGGATCTATGCAGTAGGAATATGTGTAGCATTAGCTAATTTTTTGGCATATGGTTATACAATTGGAAAAAATTTGGGTAAAGGTGCAAAGAATTGGCTTTTCATACTAGAATTTTTTCTTAGAATGGCTTTCATAGTTATTACTATATTGCCGTTCAGAGATAATATGGTATATATGCTTTATTATATAGCTGGATTTGTTTCACATTATATTCTACTAATAGGATCAAATATAATGAGAAGGAAAGGAAGTGTTTGAATTGGAAATTACGCCTATGCCTGTATGGTCGCCTGAAATTTTTGGCTATACTGTTGATATTACAGCAGGTATAATAATTGAATGGGTTGTTATTGTGGTTTTAGCTATAGCTGCTTATGCATTAACAAAAAGTTTAAAGTTAAAACCAAATAAAACTCAGGCTGCTGTAGAAAATATATATCAGCTATTAAAAGATTTTATAGTGAACACCATGGGTAAAGAGTATGAATCATTTGTACCATATATAGGAACATTAATGATTTATTTGCTAGTCCTTAACTGGATTGGGGCAATAGGTTTCAAACCACCGACAAGTGATGTTAGCACAACAGCATCATTTGCAATAGTTACATTTTTAGTTGTAAATATAAATGCAATTAGAAAAAATGGACTTCTTGGTTATGGAAAAGCATATTTTCATCCATTTGTACCTATGTTACCACTTAATCTATTAGAAAGAGTTATGTTGCCAATAACATTAGCACTTAGACTTTTTGGTAACATGTTTGCAGCTGTAGTATTGGTAGATTTAGTTTATTCTGGCTTAAGATCAATAGGAGTTTTTGCACAGCTAGGAATACCAATTATATTACATGGTTATTTTGATTTATTTGATGGAGTACTTCAAATGGTAGTATTTTCAATGTTAACTATGATTAATATTAAAAACGTTGCAGAAGAGTAAATTTAAACAAACAAACAAACAGACATTTTTGAAAATTTAAGGAGGAATTAGAATGAGTTTTGGAGTTTTAGCAGCAGGTATAGCTGTATTATCTGGTATTGGAGCAGGTGCAGGTATTGGTATCGCAACAGGAAAGGCAATTGAAGCAGTGGCAAGACAACCAGAAGCACAACCAAGAATAATGACATTTTTACTTTTAGGTGCAGCCCTTGCAGAAACAACAGCGATTTACGGATTAGTAATGTCATTTATAGTAATGGGTAAATAATAGCTAAATATGAGTTCGTATGAGTTAATTGTATTGACTCCGAAGGGAGGATATAGATAAAATATGGAAATTAGATTGTCGACATTAATAATCAACTGGATTAATTTTGCCATTATACTTTTGCTTTTAAGACACTTCTTTTGGAATAAACTAAAAGGAATAATTGCAGAAAGACAAAAATATATAAATGATAAAATGACTAAAGCTGATGAAGATGCTGAAAAAGCTAGAATGTATCTAGTTAAAAATGAGCAGATTCTACAAGGAGCCAAAGAAGAAGGTAAGAAAATCACTGAAGAACAAAGAGCTAAGGGTGATAAGCTTTATGCAGAAATCGTTGAAAATGCAAAAGTTGAAGCAACTTCATTAAAAGAAAGAGCTAGCTTAGAAATTGAAAGAGAAAAAGAAAAAGCAGAATATGAAATCAAAAAACAAGCAGTAGATTTAGCAATCGAGCTTTCAGTTAAAGCATTAGGTGAGCAAGTAGATGAAGCAACACATAGAAAACTTATCGGCGATTTTATTGCTAAGGTAGGTATGTAGTATGCATGAATATTTGGAAAAAAGATATGCTTTAGCTCTATATGAAATTGCTGAGAAAAAAAATAGTGTAGATGAATATTTACGTGATTTAACAGAAATCTGCAACATTTTTGCTGAAAATGAAGACTTCTACGAAGTACTTAAACATCCAGTAATTAATACAGCAAAAAAGAAGCAATTATTTACTGATTTGTTTAAAGGAAAGATTGATGATGAATTACTTTTCTTCATGATTATTTTAATTGAAAAAGGAAGAATTCTTCAATTAAAAGATATACTAAATCAAATGGAAAATATTGATTTAGAAAGAAGAAATACTATAAGAGGTGTAGTTAAAACAGTTGTACCACTTTTAGATGATGAATTAAAACAATTAAAAGATATCTTTGAAAAGAAGTACGAAAAAACTATATTATTTGATACTAAAGTAGACAAAAGCCTTTTAGGCGGAGTTTATGTAAAAGTTGGAAATGATGTTATTGATGGTACCTTAAAATCAAAGATAGATGAAATGAAAGATTTAATGCTTAAGAAGGAATAGAGGTGAATCCATGAATATTAAACCAGAAGAAATAACTTCTATTATAAAGAAAGAAATAGAGAATTACGAAAAAGATATTAAAACAGTGGATTCTGGTACTATAATCACAGTTGGAGACGGTGTTGCAAGAGTTTATGGATTAGATAACTGTATGCAAGGAGAATTATTAGAATTCCCTAACAATGTATATGGTATGGTTTTGAACCTTGAACAAGACAACGTTGGTTGCGTTCTTTTAGGAGATGAAAAAGGAATAAAAGAAGGCGATATAGTTAAAGGAACCGGAAATGTCGTTGAAGTTCCAGTTGGCGAAGCAATGATTGGAAGAGTTATTAATGCCTTAGGAGAACCAATTGACGGTAAAGGTCCTATAACTGCAGCTGGGCATAGACCAGTAGAAATACCAGCAGCTGGTATAATTGATAGAAGTTCTGTTAATCAACCACTACAAACTGGAATTAAGGCTATAGACTCAATGATTCCAATTGGTAGAGGTCAAAGAGAGCTTATAATAGGAGATAGACAAACAGGTAAAACTGCAATAGCAATAGATACTATCTTAAACCAAAAAGGTAAAGATGTTATTTGTATTTATGTAGCTATTGGTCAAAAACAATCTACAGTTGCCCACTTAGTAAATACTTTTACTGAAGCAGGAGCTATGGATTATACTGTTGTTGTAAGTGCTACAGCATCAGAATCTGCACCACTTCAATATATTGCTCCATATGCTGGATGTAGTATAGGTGAATATTTTATGCATCAAGGAAAGGATGTATTAATAATATACGATGACCTTTCTAAACATGCTACAGCTTATAGAGCTATGTCATTATTACTTAAGAGACCACCAGGAAGAGAAGCTTATCCAGGTGATGTTTTCTATATTCACTCAAGATTACTTGAAAGAGCTGCTAAGCTATCTAAAGAATTAGGTGGTGGTTCAATAACAGCGCTTCCAATTATAGAAACACAAGCAGGAGACGTTACAGCGTACATACCAACAAATGTAATTTCAATTACAGATGGTCAAATATTCCTAGAATCTGATTTATTCAATGCAGGACAAAGACCAGCCGTAAATGCTGGTATATCAGTATCCAGAGTTGGTGGTAGCGCTCAAATTAAAGCTATGAAGCAAGTAAGTGGTACATTAAGACTTGAACTTGCACAATATAGAGAACTTGAAGCATTTACTCAATTCGGTTCTGATTTAGATGCCGATTCTAGTAGAAGACTTGAAAAAGGTAAGAGATTAGTTGAAGTATTAAAACAAAATCAATACAGTCCACTTGAAGTTGGAAAACAAGTAATGATATTATATGCTGCAGTTAATGATTTCTTATCAGACATCCAAGTTAGCGATATAAAGAGATTTGAAAAAGAATTCTTAGAATATGCTGACACTCATCATAGAGAAGTTGAAAAAGCAATTATTACTGAAAAAACTTTAACTGATGATATTAAAACTAAGTTAGAGGAAGCAATAGTTGAGTTTAAAAAGGTATTTTTAAAGGAAGCATAGCTTAAATTAGCTATGCCCTTCTTTAGGAGGTGGAAATCATGGGCGCAGCTGGACTTCTTGATTTAAAGAAGAGAATTAGATCAGTAGAAAATACAAAAAAAATAACGAATGCTATGGGGCTTGTTGCCACTTCTAAGTTAAGAAAAACTAAGAATGAACTATTAGTAAACAATAAGTTCATTGAAATAACTGAACCGACAGTAAGGAATCTTGCGGCTACAGCTAGTTTAGAAGGTGCAAATATTTATTTCGATGGAAATGACAGTGAAAATAAATTATATGTGCTAATGACATCAGATTCAGGATTATGTGGTGGGTTCAATAGTGGTGTAGTATCTTACTTAGATAGCATAATAAAAGAAAAGAAGAAAACTTCAAAGGTTATTTTGGTTGGAGCTAAAGGTGCCGGTTACTTAAAAAGAATTAAGGTAGAACCTGTGGCTGAATATGTTGGGATTTCGGATCTACCAACTGTAAGTGATGCAAAGTTAATATTTGATAAAGCCCTTGAGATGTATCTTAATGGAGAAGTTTCAGAAGTTAATATTGTATATTCTGAGTTTGTATCATCAGTTAAGCAGGAACCAAAATGCTTTAAAATTTTGCCTATAGATAAACCAGAAGAGAAATCAAATCCTTACCTTATTGAACCAGATTTAGGTATAGTATTAGAAGATGCTCTTAATATCTATTTAAAAGGAAAAATAAGAAACGTTTTATTGAGCTCAAAATGCAGTGAGCAGAGTACAAGAATGACTGCTATGGATGGAGCTACTAAAAATGCGAATGATTTATTGTCTAACTTAAAACTTAAGTATAATAGAATCAGACAAGGTGCTATTACACAAGAAATAAGTGAAATTGTTGGAGGAGCAGCAGCTCAAAATTAGTAAGGAGGTATCTTATGCCTGAAAAGATTGGAAAAGTAGTTCAAGTAATTGGACCAGTAATAGATATAAAATTTGATACAGATTCTCTTCCAAACTTATATAATTCAATTATTATTAAGATGGGAGAGCATGATTTAGTAGCGGAAGTTGAACAACATGTTGGAGACGATATTGTTAGAGCAATAGCAATGGAAGCTACAGAAGGTTTGAAAAGAGGAATGGATGCTATTGATACAGGAGCACCTATTTCTGTTCCAGTAGGAGAAGAAGTACTAGGAAGATTATTTAATGTTTTAGGAAAGCCTATTGATAAATGTGGTGATGTTGAAATAAAACAAGAATACCCAATTCATAGACCAGCACCTAGTTTTAAAGATCAATCAGTTGAACCTGAAATGTTTGAAACAGGAATCAAGGTAGTAGATTTGCTTGCACCGTACCAAAGAGGTGGTAAGATAGGTCTATTTGGAGGAGCTGGAGTTGGTAAAACAGTTTTAATTCAAGAGTTAATCAACAATATAGCTAAACAACATGGTGGATTATCAGTATTTACCGGTGTTGGTGAAAGATCAAGAGAAGGTAATGACTTATATCATGAAATGAAAGATTCAGGAGTTATCGATAAGACTGCACTAGTATTCGGACAAATGAATGAGCCACCAGGTGCCAGAATGAGAGTTGCATTAACAGGTCTTACTATGGCAGAATACTTTAGAGATAAAGGTCAAGACGTGTTATTATTCATAGATAACATATTCAGATATACTCAAGCAGGTTCTGAGGTATCAGCATTACTTGGAAGAACGCCTTCAGCCGTTGGATATCAACCAACACTTGCAACTGAAATGGGTGCCCTTCAAGAAAGAATTACATCGACAGTTAATGGATCAATTACATCAGTTCAAGCTGTATATGTTCCTGCCGATGACTTAACTGACCCAGCACCAGCTACAACATTCTCACATCTAGATGCAACAACAGTTTTATCTAGAGGTATAGCAGAACTTGGTATATATCCAGCCGTAGATCCACTAGAATCTACATCAAGAATATTAGATCCTAGAATAGTTGGTGAAGAACACTATAGAGTAGCTGCAAATGTTAAAACTGTTCTTGAAAAATATAGACAATTACAAGATATTATAGCTATCTTAGGTGTAGATGAATTAGGAGACGAAGATAAAGCTGTCGTAGCTAGAGCAAGAAGAATCCAAAGATTCTTATCTCAGCCATTTACAGTTGGTGAACAATTCACTGGCTTAAAGGGTAAGTATGTTCCTATAAAGGAAACTATTAGAGGATTTAGAGAAATTCTTGAAGGTAAGTATGATGATTTACCAGAATCAGCATTCTTATTTGCAGGTACTATAGACGATGTTCTAGAAAAAGCAAAGAATTTAGGATAAAGGGGATGAGCAATTATGGCTAATACCTTTTTACTAAAAATAGTTACACCTAGCCATGAAGTGTATAATGGAGAGGTTGAAAAAGTAATGTTAAAAACTGCTGATGGAGAATTTGAAGTTTTAGCAAATCACGCAAACTTAATATCAAGTACTATTCCTTGTATTGCTAAATTTAAAGATGCTAAAGGAAATGATGAGGAATTATTTATTTCTAAAGCTCTTGTGCAAGTTGGAAATAATGAAATGGTAATAAGTAGTGATGCTGCTGAATTTGAAGAAGACATCGATGAAGAAAGAGCAGAAGAAGCTTTAAAAAGAGCTGAAAGCAGGCTAAAAAACCCTGAAAAATACAATAAGGGTAGAGCAGAAGCAGCATTGCTTAGAGCAAAACAAAGAATATTGTTAAAGAAATCTAGTCATAGATAAAATTTTATGACGATTTAAAGTGTAATATTTCTTATATGGGTGAAACTATATAAGAGACATTACACTTTATTTTTTTATTCTTCAGGTTTATGTTTATATCTTCATAAGGTAGTTTTTTTACTATTTTTTATTCTAGATATTGACAATCTATCACAAAATTTTAAGAAATTTATATTATATAAATATAGTTAGATAAAAATGGAATATTAATTATCAGAATTGTCCATAATTAAAAAAGATAACTTAAGGGGGAACTAATATGAAAATAAGCATGGCAATTCTTATGTTGTTGTTATCTTTTTTTGAGATAGGAGCGATTTCTGGTAATGTAAATAGTTCACAAAATGCACTAAATTCACTAGAGTTAAAGGCGAGAAATGTAAGTGTGTTTGAAGAAAATGGTGTAAAGCTTCAATATAAAACAAAACAAGATATGCAAAGAGAAATTTACAGAATAAAAGAATATTTTATTCATAACACAGAAGGTGATTATGAAGAGATCAATGAAAATCAGTTTGAAATTTTCAATCATAGTTATAACATTAATGTAAAAATATGGCGTGAGAATAAATACAGCTATGTAGAAATTGTACTAATTAATAAGAATAGTGAGTATTCAACAATAAATTTAAGAGATATGATTCAAAAAGTTGAAAATAAAGAATCAGAAGATGTGCAATATTTTTCTTATTACGAAGGAAAAAATTTAAGTGATGGCTACTCAATAAATAAGTTTTTAGATGAGAATGATTTAAAAAATACAGAATTACTAGGTATTAATAATGGCTATACTGGAACAGGATATTTAAATGGCAGCTATAAAATTAATTTTGCATTAATTAGGTATAATAAAGTTTCACATATAATAATTGGTACGCCAATAATATTTACAGCATATTAAGACATATTGAAAAAACTAAAAATTAATTAGTTTTGTCGTGTGCATTGGAACAGGGTTTTATATAAAAAACTAATTCCACTGTATAAATTCAGAACAGATTTAGTTTTTGGACAAAATTTCAGATGTTTAACAATTATTATGGAGGATAATATGGAGAAAATAGTAGTTAAAGGTGTAAAGGAGCTGAAAGGTGAAGTTGATATAAGTTGTGCCAAAAATTCAATTTTGCCTATAATTGCAGCAACTATATTATGTCCAGAACCTATAGTTATTGAAAATACACCTCAATTAGAAGATGTAAAAGTTATATGTAAATTATTAAGTGAATTAAATTGTGATGTTAATATTTCTAATTTAAACAATGAATTGACAATAAATACAAAGAATATAAGGGAAATGGATGCTAATGCTGAGCTGATGAGGAAAATGAGAGCATCATTTTTTATTATGGGACCTATGCTTGCTAGATTTGGATATTGCAAACTATCATTGCCAGGTGGGTGTAATATAGGTAGCAGGCCCATAGATTTACATCTTAAGGGATTTAAACTACTTGGAGCTAATGTTATAATTGGCCATGGTTTTGTAGAGGTTAGAGCAAAAAAGATTAGAGGAAATAGAATATACTTAGATTTTCCTTCAGTTGGTGCAACAGAAAATATTATGATGGCAGCAGTTTTTGCTGAGGGTACAACGATAATAGAGAATGCAGCAGAAGAGCCGGAGATATGGGATTTAGCACAATTTTTAAATAAAATGGGTGCTAAAATAGAAGGTGCTGGACTTGGTAAGATAACAATACATGGAGTTAAAGGTCTAAATGGAACTCATTATAGGCCAATATATGACAGAATAGAAGCTGGAACATTTATGATAGCAGCAGCTATTACAAATAGCAAAATAAAAGTTAATGGAGTAAATGAGGATCATTTAAGACCGATAATAGAGAAGCTAAAAGAATGTGGTGTTAAATTTACTCATAATGACAATAATTCTATAATAGTAGATGGAAGAGGACCTAAAAGGCCATTAGATATAAAGACTTTGCCTTATCCAGGTTTTCCAACAGATATGCAAGCACAGATGATGAGTTTATTATCTATAGTTGAAGGTGTAAGTGTAATCACAGAAACAGTTTTTGAAAATAGATTCATGCATGTGGCTGAGCTTCAAAGAATGGGAGCTAATATAAAAATTGATGGAAGAACAGCAATAATTGAGGGAACTCCTAAGCTCACAGGATGTATGGTGAAGGCAACAGATTTGAGGGCGGGAGCAGCCATGATATTAAGTGGACTAATAGCAGATGGAGAGACTGAAGTAAGCGATGTTTATCATATTGATAGAGGATATGTTAGCATTGAAAATAAATTCAGAAATTTAGGAGCAGATATTTATAGAGTAAGTATATAAATTTGCTTCAGTAGTATATTATTAAAAAAGAAATGCAAAAGCTCAAGAAATAGATATTTTATGTTTATTTCTTGAGCTTTTTTATTTTATTTTTAATGTTAAGAAAACTATCAGAAAAGCGGGAAGGCTCAACTATATAAACAACTTATAATTGAAATTTTTATATTTGTAGTTAACATAATCATCATAATTGTAGAAAGTAAAGAATATATTTTATAGTGCATATTTGGGGAGGAAAAATTAATGAAGATAATTGGTATGAAAAATTCAAATATAAAAATTAATAATAGTATAAAAATAACTGTCATTATAAGTATAATTATTTTGAGTATCTTAATTGTATTGCCACTAATATTTTTAGATGTTGATCAAGGGGGGAGCAATTCATTTAGTTTAAAGGATGAGAGTATGATTAAGAATTCACAAATAGTATTTCCCCAAAATGGAAAAGTGAAACTTTATCGCAAGGCAGAAGATAAAGTAGAGGAGATAGATTTGGAAGAATATATAATGGGGGTAGTAGCAAGTGAAATGCCAGCAAGCTTTGAAGAAGAGGCATTAAAGGCTCAAGCGGTAGCAGCAAGAACATTTTATATGAATAGACGTAATAACCCAAGCAAAGATGATAAGGAAAAAGGAGCAGAAGTTTGTGACACAAGTAATTGCCAAGTATATATGAGTAAAGATGAAAGGATGTCTAAATGGAGTAGTCAAGAAAAAGAAAGTAATTGGAATAAAATTCAGAAAGCAGTTCTAGATACAAAAGGCCAAGTTCTTACTTACAATGGAGCTGTGTTAGAATATCCACAGTTCTTTGCTATTAGCGCAGGTAAAACTGAAGATGCAAAAGATGTCCTTTCTATTGATGTACCCTATTTGAAATCTGAAGAAAGTAAAGGGGAAGAAATTGCTCCTAAATATAAATCTACTGTAAAAGTTCCAATAAATGAATTCGTAAATAAGATTAATGCAAAATATAAAGATGCCAAGATTAAAGTAAATGACTTAGTTTCTCAGATAAAAATAGAAAGCTATACTGAAGCTGGAAGTGTAAAAGAAATTAAAGTAGGTAATGAGGATATAAAAGGCACAGAATTTAGAGAACTGTTTAATTTAAATTCAACAAACTTCATATTAAATTTGGAAGGTGATGGAATAAAAATAGATTGTACGGGTTATGGACATGGAGTTGGAATGAGCCAGTGGGGAGCAGATGTTATGGCTAAAAATGGTGAAACTTATGATAAAATTCTTAAGCACTACTATAATGGGGTGGAACTTCAAACTATAACATATAAATAAAATAAATATAAAACACGGAAAGTAGTTTAATGAATTCAAGTACAAGCGAGCTTTTTAGTAGTAATATACTGCTTTTTATTTACAATCGAACATCTCCAATAGATATTTAGAGAGAATAATTATTTTTTATAAAATGATTATTCTCTTTTTAATTTAGTGATTCTTAAATAATTAAAAGTTTGGATGATGTTATCTAAGTTGTATGAATTTATAGTATTTAAATAATAAAAAATGGTTATTTTGTATAAAAGATAAAAAAGTGGATATACTCAAGACTAATAAGAAATTAATTGAAAATTACAAAAATATCAAATAAAAAAATATACGTTTATGTATTATTTCTCGTAAAAGGGGAAATATAACAATTGGAGGTGTTCATGTTGAACAAGAATTTAAAAGAAAGAGCAAAAAAATTATTTAGGAAGGAGGGATTTTATATCGCTTTATTCCTCTGTCTTTGTATATTATTGGCTATTGGAACTGTCTCATATAAAATGATGAGCAGTAAAAATGAAGTAAATAAGACAGAAGATACAAATAAAGAATTAACATTGAATTCTAGCAATGATGAAAAGGCTATAAATGAAGTTCAAAATGCAGAGAGAGTAGAAAATGTTCAGGACAATAAGGAAAGCAATAATAATACAAAAGCAGAGAAATCAACTACAGTAGCTACAACTAATAAAGTAAGTTTCATAAATCCTATAGATGGTGTTGAAAGTAGAAAATATACTTATCCTGCTCCAGTAAAAATGGAAGAAGGTTCTTTTAGAACTGTTAGAGGTGTAAATATACAAGCTAATATAGGAACTGATGTTAAGGCAGCAGCTGATGGTGTGGTAGATTTTGCTGAAAATACAGGGGTTGAAGAAGGCGTAGTTGTAGAGATTAAGCATGCTAATGGATTGAAAACAAGATATGGAAATCTTGATGCAAATTTATCGGTTAAGAATGGTGAAAAGGTAACAGCTAACCAAGTTATTGGTAAGGTTGGAGAGACCGCAAAAGTATTTAGCAAAGATGTATTTGGAGAATTTTTAAATTTACAGGTAATTGATGCTAATGGAGAGCAAGTTAATCCGGAAAAATATTTCAGCTTAAAAACTAAATAAGATAAAAGTTAATATTAGTCATTTGTCATAGTTAGGATAAATGACTAATTAAAAAATGTTAACAAACTATTATGTTAAAGACAAGATTAAGGAAGTGATATTTTGAAAGATTATATTGAAGAAAGAGTTTTAGATGTTGCAAGGTACATTATAGATTCAAAAGCTACAATAAGAAAGACCGCAAAGGTTTTTGGAGTAAGTAAGAGTACAATTCATAAAGATATGACAGAAAGACTTTTAAAAATTAATCCGGAAATTGCCCAAGAAACTCATTCTATATTGGAATTAAATAAAGCTGAAAGACACATTAGGGGTGGAGAAGCAACAAAAATGAAGTATAAAATTATTGAATCTTGATAAATTTAAGTCTATAATATAATATTAGTAGAATTATGTAAATATAGGTATTAATATGTATTATAGGAGTGAATAAGAGATGTGGAGAACAGGGATAGACCTTGCAATTGACTTAGGAACGGCAACTGTTTTAGTTTATGTAAGTGGTAAAGGGGTGGTATTAAAGGAGCCATCCGTAGTAGCCATAAATAAAAATAATAATAAGCTATTGGCTATAGGGGAAGAGGCAAGAAAAATGATAGGAAGAACCCCGGGAAACATAGTTGCAGTGCGTCCGTTAAAAGATGGAGTTATTTCGGATTATGATATAACTCAAAAAATGCTAAAAGAATTTATAAGAAAAGCATGTGGTAAGAAAACTATTAGAGCACCTAAAGTAATTGTTTGTGTACCATCTCAAGCAACGGAAGTTGAGAAAAGAGCAGTAATTGATGCAGCCATGAACTCAGGAGCTAAAAAGGTTCATTTAATAGAGGAACCATTAGCGGCTGCTATTGGTGCAGGATTAGATATTACTAAACCAAATGGATGTATGGTAGTAGACATTGGTGGAGGTACTTGTGATGTTGCTGTAATTTCATTAGGAGGAGTAGTAGAAAGAGAATCTATAAAAGTGGCTGGAAATAAATTTGATGATTCTATAATAAAATATGTAAGAAATAATTACAAGTTAATGATAGGCGAAAAGACTGCTGAAGAATTAAAAATAAACATAGGATCAGCCTTTAAAAATTCTAGAAATCTAACATATATGATGAAGGGAAGAAATCTTATAACAGGATTACCAGATGAAGTAGAAATTACTACTGAGGAAATAAGAAATGCAATAAAAGAACCAGTAGAAGTAATAGTTGAAACTGTAAAAAGAGTATTAGAGAGAACTCCACCTGAATTAGCTTCAGACATAATAGAAAGAGGAATATTGATGACTGGTGGTGGCGCATTAGTACATGGATTAGATAAGCTTATTGAATTTAGGACAGGAGTTGCAGCAACTGTTGCCGAGAATTCTATTGAATGTGTTGTTAAAGGAACTGGTAAGGTTTTAAGCTACATAGATAAGTTAGATAGTGAAGTAAATTCACAACAAATAGTATTAATAGAATAGTATTAATAAATAACGGCTGGAACATTGTTCTGGCCGTTATTTAAGGCACAATCAAATAAATATCTAGTCCATCTGCTAGCCTATTTTTCATGTGCCTAATTAAAAAATATAAGGAAGGCATATAATAAGAAATAGTGAGTATATAATCATGATGCATATTTACAAAAGAATAGAGAAATATGTTTTCCTAATATAATATCATCCGAATGACATATTAATCATGCAAATCTGGAATATAGTAAATTGTTATTGTTTTTGTATATAATTTAAATCATAGGAAATTGCCCACGATTTAAATTATAGGCTTCAATAAATATTCTAGATATGATTTTTGCCATGTTCATAACAAAGGAAAGTCTTATGCTACGTGAAAAAAAGAGTTCTGCATTATCGCTGGAGTCTACAATTCCTATAACAGAAGCAATTCCAACCTCAGGAAGCTCCTTACCTACTCCTTTGCCTGGATGTATCGCATAGTCTCGTATACGAATTTCACCTATATCACTCTCATCTCCTAAACATGCGTCAACACCAATTATGGATGCTTTAGGATGTTTAGTGTATATTTCATCTAATCGTTCATCTATATTTAAAGCATGAATTGGAAAAGATAAGGTTCCGTAAACTGGAAGTGGAAAAAAGTTTTCAGTTAATATGGATCCTACTAAAGGTCCTAAGCAATCACCGATACATTTATCAGTACCAATACAAACTATTACAGTATTTTCAGTAATATAATTTTTAATTTCTAAAGTTAAATCATAATAAAATTTTGAATTTGTATTAGAATTTAAATCAATCAAGGACATATACCCCCTTTATAAAATGTATATGATGAGTAATCAAAAGATAGTATAAAAAAATATTTTATGGAAATTAATACAAGTAAAGGAGGTTAATATGAAGAAAGTTTGTGTATATTTATTATCAATATTTATAATATTACTAAATATTTATTTAATGTTTTTTTGGCAGCCAGAAGGTCAAATTGCAGCTAGTGATACTATTAGTAAAGAAATTGTGTCTTATAATAATGGAACCGTGTTTAAAGTAGATAAAGAAAAGGCATTAGAACAACTATCTTCTGAGGATAGAAAGGATTTTGATAAGATACTAAAAAAGCTATCCGCGCTTGATATGGGAAAGATAAGAGAGTATTATGAAGAAGATAATGAAGAAGAAGGAATAACGAATGCTTTTAAGCTTCTAAAGAAGAGGCTTTCGGATGAAGATTATAAAGAAATAGAAAGAATAAGTTCAAATTTTATACAATTAGACAAGGTTAATGAGAAAATAAAAAATAAATAAGAATGATATGTTAAATTGAAGCATATAGAAGAAATCAGGAGAAATAGAAGGATAAATTAAGCACACTAGTGGATATGAGAGTTGAAATAAAAGCTCTTTGCAGATATACTAATCATTGTCGATCAGTTGAAAAGCGACGACATCAAAGTAATTTGTTTTGGAGGAATTCCCGAGTGGCCAAAGGGGGCAGACTGTAAATCTGTTACGTTTCGT